>NZ_FAOO01000004.1:53453-185132 GCF_900070205.1 Candidatus Thermokryptus mobilis
TTCGGGTAATAATTATGTCGCTAAGGTTGGCTATTCGACAAATGGTGGTTTGGATTGGAATAATTTTATAATTGATACAATTCAGTTTGGTAATTGGCTCCCACGTAGAGCTGATTTGCCACAAGTTATGGTCAGTCAACAAGGCAATCCGTACTTCTTCTATTGGGTATTTCAAAATTCAAGTGATACATCTGGTTTATATATGTATACTTTCGGGATGAAGAAAAAACTGGATAAAAATATACCCCGTGCAAGATATGAGTATGCAGTGGCTCCATTTGTTATCACGCTAAATAATGTTGACTATGTTTATGTTGCTTATTATATTGATTCTTCGTATTACCTGATTTATTCAAACGACGGGGGTAATACATTTTCTCAACCGAAGGAATTGCAAACCTTTTGGGTGATGTGGCCATCTGATGATTGGAAACCGAGGTTTCAAATTGATAACTCAAATAAATTATATTTCTACTATTCATATATGGATTATGGTCAACCAGGCCAACCGCCTGCAGATAAAATGTATCACCTCGTCACTTATTCAGATGATTGGGGATCAACTTGGTCTGAGCCAGTTCAAATTGATACGAACTTTTATAATATTGATTTCAGAATAGTTGGTGATAAATTTGTCAAAAGTTACATTGATAACGAGGATGGGAATCTTTATTTACAATTAAGTTATGATCTTCTAAGCTGGACAAATAGAATAAGAGTAAATTCTATTGATAGTTCAGTCGCTGGTGGCTTTGAAACAGAAGTATATAACGATAAACTTGCGTTTGCATGGAAGGATAAAAGAACTGGTAATGAAGAAATATTCTATCGCTTAATGGAAATTCTGACAAAAGTTGATGAAAATACAATTCCAATTAATTTCGTCCTTTATCAAAACTACCCTAACCCATTCAATCCGTCTACAACGCTTGAGTTTGATATACCTGAAAGAACAAATGTAAAATTGATAATCTATAACATCCTGGGTTGTGAAATTGAGGTACTTTTAGATGAAGAGCTTGAACCTGGTAAATATAAAGTTGATTTCAACGCGAAAGATTTATCAAGCGGTTTATACTTTTACACTCTTAAAACACCCAAATTCACAAAAACAAACAAAATGCTTTTAATCAAGTAAAATTCTTTCTCTTCACTTCCCTCTCCCCTTGTGGGAGAGGGTTAGTGGTGATGTTAATTTTTTCTTTATTTTATCTCCCTTGCGGGAGGGATAAAGTAAGGACGAGGAATTTATTTTGAAAGTTTGAATCTTATCGGAATAACTATTCTAACCTTGATGGGCTTTCCTTGAGTATAAGCTGGTTTAAATTTCGTCTCCAATACCGCTTTTTTTGCTGTTTCATCGCAACCATAGCCTATCCCCTTTAAAACCTCTGCGAAATCAACATCACCGTTTTCATTTACATAAGCGAGGACATAGACAGTTCCTTCAATTTTGTTTTTTATTGCTTCTTCAGGATAAATGACTTTCTTTTGAATTGATTCAAGCCCGCCGATAATTTCAGGCATCTTCTCAGCCATTATTGAGTAACTCTCTTTCCTCGGCTCAAACTTTGGAGTTACGGGGGTATTGATTGATTTAGCTTTGTCATCGTTCATCTTTGTGCAAGATGCGATGATTAAAGCAATGCCGAGATAGAAAATCTTCCTTAGCATGGCGCGCACCTCATTTTTGTTTGATGTTGTTTTGTTCGGGATAAACCGTTATCTGTGGAATCCCGTAGACGATGACCATTTTGGTTTTCTCCCTATATGCTTGCGTTTCAAGTTTTGTCATTTCTATTGCTCTATCATATACAAAGACCGCAAGCAGAAATGAAAGCAAGAAAAGCATAAATATAACAGCAGAAAGCAACGGAGCTGGAATTGGAATTTCAACTTTGAACTTGCTCTTTACCTTATCTGTGATGCTTCTCTTCCTCAAACCTGTTATTTCAGGTCGTTTATCCTTTTGTAAAATCACTTCATCCTTTTTTGCTTCAGATTTGAATTTTAAAGTTATCTTCAAAAATTCCTGGCATTCCTTACATTCAAATATGTGTGAAAAAGCGATGTCAATGTTTTCTGGTATTTCACCGTCAATGAATGAACTTAACAACTCTTGGACATTTTCGCACTTCATTTTATATCATCTCCGTAATATTTTTTGAAAATTTCAACGAGTTTTTTTCTTGCCTTGAAAAGTTTTGATTTAACTGCTGGAACTGTGAGACCTGTTATTTCGGCTATTTCATTATAGCTCAAATTGTTCCATTCCCTTAGGATTAAAATCTCCCTATAGTCCTCATCAAGCAGGTTTAAAATTCTTTGCAATCTCTTTGTGTTCTCGTTCAGGTCAATTTTTCGTTCAAGGTTATCTTCCGAGATTATCTCCGTTTCTTCAATTTTTACTTTCTCTTTTTTATCTCTCAGGTAGTTTAGGCACTTGTTCCTTGCAATTTTAAAAAGCAGAGACGAAACCGATGAAATTTGATCAATTGTGTTTAATCTCTCGTAAAATTTCAGGAAAACATCATGCACGATGTCAAATGCTGTCTCTTCATCTGATATCATTCGCAGACAAAATTTATAGAGCGGAAGTTTGAGCCGTTCATAAATCTCCTCAAAGGCGGATTCATCACCGTTTCTAATTCTTTCAATTATTTCCCTGTCGTTTGTTCCTTCCATCAGGCAAAATTTCTTTTTTCCGCTCATTAATTATGACACCTGAAACAAGCGGAAGTTTCTAAATCAAATATGGTATAAACCTTTTCGTTTTCTTTGCGTAATTGATGTATTCATCGCCGTAAGCTTCAATCATATCTTTTTCCTCTTGGATTGCTAACCATACATATGATGCGGTTAAAATGGGCCAGAGAAAAAGCGTCACAACTGATGGCCAGTGTATTAACCATCCAAGTGTGAAAAGGAAAATACCCGTGTATTGTGGGTGTCGCATGAATTTGTAAATCCCGTCGGTGACAAGTCTCTCCGCTTTGTGAATTTTAGCCCAGCCAAGAGCTATCAAAATTACGCCGAATATACTGATAAGCGTTCCTATTTTTGCCGGAAGATGTCCGAATGTTTCAAAGTATTTTCTTGCTATGACAGGGACATCAAAAAACGGCGAAAGAAGAAAAAGGATAAGTGGCCAACCGAACATTTCGGTCATAAGAGCAATGATAAAAGCGATAAATGCGGTTTTTGATCTCCAGACATTTCTTGTTGGTTTTCTGTAAGTTAACAGTCCAAAAAATGCGATCACGACAATTATATTTACCACTATCAATCCCGGGGTTCCGAAGTTTTCCCTCAGCCATTTTATTGACTTTGGTGGACCCTCGTGATGTGGGGTGAGTTCAAATCCATAGATGAGCAAGAAAGCTATTACTCCTGCTATGCCGATATAATTAAAAATTTTTCGCCAGGACATTGTTAGCACCTCCGTTTGTTTTGAAGTTCCTTCCTTAAATTTAACAAAAGGCAATTTGTTTTTAATCCCTGTTTGAAATATCTTAATTTAGAACAAACCAAAAAAACCGCGAGGTAGTGAAAACGCCAGTTGTGATATGTCATTACCACGAAGTCGCCCTTAAGCAGAAAAATAGAAGAGTTTTTGAAAAGAAACTCAGAACTAACATAGCTTTTGCGCTTTCCGATTTAGTTGGTCAAAGGATGGTGATGCGAGGGTATGGTAGATTGAAAATTGTTTTGCCGTTTGGGTTTGATGAAAGGGAAAAATTTGAAATTGCGAAGTCAAGGTTGAGCAATGTCTTCGGCATAGTTAATTTTGGAATCGGTTTGTCGGTTGGGCTTGATATTGAAGATATTTGCAAAGCGAGTTTAAAAGTCATTGAAGGCAAATCCTTCTATACTTTCCGCGTTAAAACGAAAAGACAGAATAAGAATTTCCCGCTTAATTCCACAGAAGTAAATAAACAAGTTGGGGCATTTATAATTGAACACTTTAAAAATAATGGTGTGGATGTCAAAGTTGATCTGAAAAACCCAGATTTGACCGTTTATATTGAGATTGTTGATAAGGAGGCTTATGTTTACGCTGATAGATTTAAAGGTCCTGGTGGTTTGCCAGTTGGTTCAAGTGGTAAAGTTGTCGCTTTAATTTCCGCTGGGTTTGACTCTCCGATAGCGTCACTTTTGATGATGAAGCGTGGGGCTAAAGTTGTATTCGTTCACTTTCATAGCTATCCATACACGAGTTATGACTCCATTGAACAAGTGAGAGAAATTGTAAAGATACTGAGCAAGTATCAGCTTCATTCAAAACTTTACATCATACCGATAGCCGAGGCACAAAGGATAATTGTTTTGAATGCACCGGTTGGATTAAGGACAATTTTATATAGAAGGTTGATGGTGAGGATTGCCGAGAAGGTTGCTCAGATTGAAGGGGCTGAAGCGCTTGTCACGGGCGAAAGCTTGGGGCAAGTTGCTTCTCAAACATTGAGAAATATAAGGGTGATAAATCAAGTTGCGACTTTGCCGATACTTAGACCGCTGATCGGAATTGATAAGGTGGAGATAATTCAAAAGGCGAAAGAGATAGGGACTTATGAGATTTCAAGTCAACCTTATGACGATTGTTGTAGTTTTTTGACGGGAAGGCATCCCGAGACATGGGCTAATCTTGATGAGATACTTGAGATAGAGAGAAAGTTGGATTGGGACAATTTAATCCAGATGTCGTTTTCTGGAGCCCAAGTTGAGGATATTTATGCTGATTTTCTCACCAAGGAAGCAACCGAAAAAATTGAGGATTAAATTAATGGCAAAAATTTTACTCCTTTTATTTCTGTTTCAATTACTTAACGCTCAGTCGTTTAGATTAAGACGACCTGTGCCAGACCATATTCAAATCAATGGTTCGTACCTTTATGGGGAACCAAATATCCGAGATCCGCAAAACAGAGCTCACACCGGGGTTGATATCCTCGTCAGGTATGACACGGTCTATTCCGCTTGTGATGGTATAGTTTATTTCGTTGCTTATAACCCAAATGATACAGTTGGTGGATATGAACCAAATGGCGCGGGGAATTACATTTTCATAAAAGGGAAGTGGGAGGGTAAGGATTTGTATTTGTTGTATGGGCATCTTTCACGACCGCTTGTGAATGCGGGCGATAGCGTTAAAGCTGGTGACCCTATAGCGATTTCAGGAAATACGGGTTATTCAACCGGACCACATTTACATTTTGAAATTCGGCTTGGAAGCCCAAATTATAATGCTTTTAGAACAAGAAGAAATCCAGAATTATGGTTTGCGATGAAGGGAACAGGTGCAATTTATGGCAAGATTGTAAATGCCCCAAATTCAACCCGCGTTGATATATCTCCGGATCCAAAACCAAGACCTCCATACACAACTTTTAGCTATGCCTTGACTTATAATTTCAACGACCCATATATCGGAAGTGATGATGTTTACGGGGAAAATTATGCGATCGGCGAGGTTAAACCTGGAACTTACACAATTACTGCTCTGAATGGACTTTACAGGCGAACTGTCACGGTTAGGGCTGGCGAAGTGGTAAACGCAGATATTTCAACTGATGTGTTTGAAGAGATCGTTGCTGGAAGATTTGAGCTATTTCAAAATTATCCCAACCCTTTTAATTCAAGCACTGTGATAAGGTATTATCTCCCTGAAAGGGCTCATGTAATTTTAAAGGTTTATGATTTACTTGGAAGACAAGTTCAGATATTGGTTGATGAGGAAAAAGAAAGAGGACTTCATTATGCTGTTTTTGATGGGACGGGGCTTTCAAGTGGAGTTTATCTTTACTATATCAGAGCTGGAAGTTTTTCCGATTCAAAGTTTATGGTTCTTGTAAAATAAAAATGGGTTGAAAAATGCAGAAAATTGGTTTCATCGGGCTTGGCATAATGGGGGAGATGATGGCGAAGCGACTTTTAAGTAAAGGGTATCAACTTGTCGTTTATAACAGGACGAAGGAAAAGCTTGGAAAGCTTAAGGACGGAAACTTTAAAGCAGTTGATTTGCCAGCTCAAATTTGGGGTGAGTGCGAAATTGTGATTTCAATGTTAAGTGATTCAACAGCTGTTGAGTCAGTTGTATATGGTAATGATGGACTCTTGGGTTCGGTTAAGCCAGGGTTTATTCATATTGATATGAGCACAATTTCGCCATCAACAACGAAGAAACTTTACCTTGATTATAAAAATCGTTCTGCACATTTTGTGCATGCTCCAGTTCTCGGAAGCAGAACACAAGCCGGTGACGGAACGCTTTTGATTTTCGCGGGGGGCGATGAAGAGGCGATTTCAAAGTGCGAAGAAATTTTTAAAGTCCTTGGTCGCAAGTTATGGAGGTTTGATTCAGTTGAGAAAGCGACTAATTTAAAGATAGCGATGAATTCAATGATAGCAATGATGATAATCGCTTTATCGCAAGCGTTTGTTTTAGCTGAAAAATCAGGCATATCAAAAGAGGTTGTCCTTGAAGTCCTTGAAAATTCCGCTTTGAATTCCACGATGTATCAAAATAAGGGAAAAGCAATAATTGAAGGAAACTTCACCCCGAATTTTTATGTCAAACACATATTGAAGGACATAAATCTTTCGCTTGAAATAGCACAGGATATGAAAATTCCGATGCCAGTTATTTCGGCTGTTCGTGAGCTTTACATTTCAGCGCTTGCAAAGGGTTATGAGAATGAAGATTATAGCGCAATTTACAAAGTCATAGCAGAACTTGCTGGCTTGAAAATTTAAAGGTTTAGTATATGCGCTTTAAACTTCTGCTTTTCCTTGCTTTCGTTTTCTATTCATGTGCAACTTTAAGACCACCCTTTGAGTATGAACCGAAAATTATAATCGCTTGGGTTGTGAAGTCCGATACAACAAGTTACCTTTCACTTCAAAAGAATTCGTCTTTGATTTCAATTGCATCCCCTACTTGGCTTAGTATTGATAGCGTTGGTAATTTAATCGCTGATGTTGATTCAAATCTTTTAAATTTCGCCCGTCAAAATGATATACCTTTGATGCCACTTGTTGTGAATCATAGGTTTAGTGTGGGTGTGGCTGAGGCTTTGCTGTCAGAGCCAAAGACAAGAGAAAGAGTTGCTGATTCAATTTTGAAATTTGTGCTTGATGGAAACTACATCGGGATAAATCTTGACTTTGAGGGACCATTTGTTAATGTTCGGGATGGATATACGAAATTTGTTGAGCTTGTGAGCGCCAAACTTCACAATTACGGCAAAGTTGTAAGTATTGATGTGGTTGCAAAAACACAGGAAAAATTTGAAGGCTGGGCTGGCGTTTATGACTATGCCGAACTTGGTGAGGTTGTTGATTACTTTATCATAATGGGATATGACTACTCGGGTCGCCTTGACCCTCCTGGACCGGTCGCTCCGAAGTGGTGGGTTGAGAAAACGATAAAGTTCGCAATTTCGCAAGGCATACCAACAAGGAAAATTATACTCGGAATCCCATTCTATGGGAGATGGTGGAAAGAAGGGACACAAGGTCGTGGAATTTATCATCCGGAGCTTCAAAATGTAATCACCAAGTATGGGGTTAAAAGACATTGGGATAGGAAGGCGAAAACCCCATATTTAAAATTTAAAGATGAAAATGGCGTTGAAAATGTAATTTACTTTGAGGATGAAGAAAGTTTGACACATAAGATTGAGCTTGTTCATAAATATCGGCTTGCTGGAATTGCGATTTGGCGTCTTGATGGTGAGCCAGATTCGTTTTGGAGGTTAATTGAGCAAAAACTTCGCCCGAAGGAATTAAAAAATTAAAAAGGAGGGAAAGTTATGAAGTTAAAAATTAAAGCGATATTCGTTTTGGTTCTTTTTATATCAAGTGTTGTCTTCGCCCAATGGACACCAGATGTTATGATCAAATTCAAAAGAGTTGAACAAACGGCTATATCACCAGATGGTAATCTCATAGCTTACACTGTTTCTGTGCCGATTATGGAAGGTGAAAAATCAGAGTATTTGAGACACATTTGGGTTGTTTCTTCGGATGGAAAGATGAACTATCAATTCACTTTCGGTGAGAAATCCTGCACTGCGCCGGCTTTTTCCCCGGATGGCAAGTATCTTGCTTTTTTATCAGCAAGGGGGAGCTATGGGAAAAATCAGATCTGGCTTTTAAGATTAACTGGCGGTGAAGCTGAACAAATAACAAAGGTTAAAACAGGGGTTATTTCATTTAAATGGTCGCCGGACTCAAGGAAAATCGCTTTCACAAGCATTGATCCTGAAACTGAGGAAGAGATGCGAGCGAAGAAGGAAAAACTTGACATGATAGTCGTTGACAAAAACTTTAAATACGCCCATATTTATGTCGTCTCGCTTGATGAAAAAGAAAAAGGAGAGTACAAAGTCAAGAGGATTACCAAGGGTGATTTTCATGTGACTTCATTTGATTGGTCACCCGATGGAAAGTATATTGTGTTTTCACATCAAGTTAATCCAACTGCCGATGCCTGGACCACATCTGATATTTCAATTGTGCCCTCTGATAGCGGTGAGGTTAAGCCGTTAATCAAATGGAATGGTTCCGATTCAAATCCGAGGTTTTCACCCGATGGCAAGTGGATTGCTTTTGAATCGGATGGTGGGATGATAAAATGGGCAGGGCTTAGGTATGTCTATATCATACCTTCATCTGGTGGAGAGGCGAAACGACTTGCCCCAACATACGATGAAAATTGCATGATAATTGATTGGTCCGCTGATAGTAAAGCTGTCTATGTAAGCGAGGCATATAGAACGACATGGCGTGTTTATGCGTTGCCAATTGACGGTGGGAAACCAAGAGCTTTAACACCTGATAACGGAAATTATACGGGCGTTTCATTTAGTAAAAACGGTAAAGCGATGGCTTTTATATATCAAAACTCGGAAACACCACCGGATGTTTATGTGACCAATTTGAAAAAATTTGAACCGAAAAAATTAACAGATGTCAATTCCGACTTTCCAAAATATCCATTAGGGAAAACAGAGGTCATAACTTGGAGATCAAAAGACGGGCTTGAAATTGAAGGGCTTGTAACTTATCCAGTCAACTTTGAAAGAGAGAGGAAATACCCACTTGTTCTTCTTGTTCATGGTGGACCAGCTGGGGTTTTTACACAAAGCTACACAGCAGCTGGCGCTGTATACCCAATTCAAGCGTTCGCTCAAGAAGGATATGTGGTTTTAAGACCAAATCCAAGGGGAAGCAGAGGTTATGGTAAAGATTTTAGATTTGCGAATTATGAGGACTGGGGATTTGGTGATTATGAGGATCTGATGTCTGGAGTTGATAAGTTGATTGAGATGGGAATCGTGCATCCGGAGAGTTTGTGTGTTGCTGGGTGGAGTTATGGTGGGTATATGACTTCGTTTATAGTGACAAAAACAAAGAGGTTTAAAGCAGCAAGTGTTGGTGCAGGAGTGACTAATTTGATAAGTTTTACTGGAACGGCTGATATACCGAGTTTTCTCCCGATTATTTCAGAGGTGAATTTTGGGATAAGGTTGATGTTTATATGAGACATTCTGCAATTTTTAATGTTAAAGGGGTTACTACGCCAACGCAAATAATTCACGGTGAAACTGATGTCAGGGTTCCTGTATCTCAGGGGAAGGAGTTTTACAATGCATTGAAACGGCAGGGTTGCCCAACCGAGATGATAATTTATCCACGGACCCCGCACGGTGTTCAAGAGCCGAAGTTCATTGCAGACATAGGTAAAAGGATAATCGCTTGGTTCAATAAAAACCTCGGTAGGGACTTAAAGCTCACCGGGGAAAAATGAAGAATTTCAAAACAAAAACCCATTTAAGAAAATGAAGAGAATAATTTTAGCGATGTTTCTACTTGCGGGATTAATTCATTCACAGAGCAAAATTTTCCCGTTTAAAATAAACAAGGTTGTGCTTGAAAATGGACTTACTGTTTTGTCGGTCCCGTTTGATTCCCCGGGCATAATTGCTTACTACACTGTGGTCAGAGTTGGTTCAAGAAATGAAGTTGAGCCAGGTAAATCCGGTTTTGCGCACTTTTTTGAGCATATGATGTTTAGAGGAACAGAAAAATATTCTGAACATATATATAACGAAATTTTAAAACGCCTCGGCGCTGATTCAAATGCTTTTACAACAGCTGACTGGACCGCCTATCACATTGTTGCAAGTAGCGATGCCCTTGAAACTATAATTGACATTGAGTCGGATAGGTTTATGAATTTAAAATATACAGAAGAGCAGTTCAAAACAGAGGCGGGGGCAATCCTCGGTGAATACAACAAAAGCGCATCCAGTCCTTTTTTGGCTTTGTATGAAAAACTTCAAGACCTTGCCTTTACAACCCACACGTACAAACACACAACGATAGGATTTTTAAAAGATATACTTGATATGCCAAATCAATATGAGTATAGCTTGCAATTTTTTGACAGGTATTATCGCCCGGAAAATTGCGCAATTGTTGTCGTTGGCGACTTTGATCAAGAAAAATTGATTGAGCTTGTAAAAAAATATTATGGGAAGTGGGAAAGAGGAAATTACAAACCAGAAATTCCAAAGGAACCACCTCAAACGGAGGAAAAGATCGGACATATAGCTTGGAAGGGGAAAACGCTCCCGTATCTTATGATCGGATATCACATCCCTGAATTTTCAACGAAAAATATTGAGAGAGCATCGCTTGATATAATAGCTGAGTTATTGTTTTCAAAGACATCTCCACTTTATCAGAAACTCGTTATAGAAAAGCAGTGGGTTGACTTTATTCAAGGGTCTGTTCCAGATAGGCGTGATCCCTTTCTTTTCATAGTGACCACAAGGATAAAAAGTGAGGACTTGATTGATTCGGTGAAGAATGAGATTTTCAAAGCTATTGAGGAGTTGAAGACAAAACCGGTTTCAAAGAAACGACTTGAAGATGTGAAATCATATATGCGCTATTCCTTTGCGATGTCGCTTGATAATCCAAACAGCGTGGCTTATACAGTCGGTCATTACTTTCAGTTAACAGGTGATCCAGAGTCCGTTAACGAACTTTATGCTCTTTATGATAAGATCACGCCTAACGATATAATGAAATCAGCAAGAAAATATCTCACAAAGGAAAACAGAACAATTGTAACATTAACGGAGGAGAAAAAATGAAGCGGACAAAAATTTTAATTCTGTTAATAGCTATGGCGCTTCCATTGTTTGCTCAAGAATCAGGTATAAGGATCAAAGAGCTTTACAGCCCAAATTATCCGATCATAACTTTTAGGGTTATGATTGAAACTGGCTCAATAAACGATCCGAAAGGGAAAGAGGGATTGAATGCATTGACGATTTTAATGCTCGCTCAAGGAGGGACGAAGAATTTAAGTTATAAAAAACTTCAAGAGAAAATCTATCCGTGGGCAGCAAGTATAGGATACCAATTTGATAAGGAGGTCAGTGTGATAATAGGCGAAGTCCATAGAGATCACCTTGAGAAGTTTTATAAAATTTTCTCCGATTTGATTTTAAATCCGAGGTTTGATGAAAATGATTTCAAGAGGAATAAGGAACAACTTTTAAATTACATCAAAGCGACCATACGGAGTGGGAACGATGAGGAACTCGGGAAGCAAGCGCTTGTATCTTTTATTTATGAAAATCATCCGTATGGAGCGCCAGAATTTGGAACGGTTCAAGGGCTTAATAATATAACGCTTGATGATGTGAAGGAATTTTACAAGAGGTATTTCACACAGGGGAACATCATGTTTGGAATTGCTGGGGGATACCCGAAAGATTTGATCAAAAGAATTAAAAAGGACTTTTCAAAACTGCCACCTGGGAAACCCGAGAGGGTGCAGCTCCCCGAACCCGAAAAAATAAATGGGCTTGAATTTTTGCTTATTGAAAAGGAAACTCGTTCAACGGCGATTTCATTTGGTTTTCCGATTTCGGTAAACCGTTCGCATAAGGATTTCTATGCTTTGATGGTTGCGAATTCGTATTTTGGTGAGCATAGGACATTCAATGGAATTTTAATGCAAAAAATAAGAGGACAGCGCGGGTTAAATTACGGGGATTATTCTTACATTGAACATTTTGTTCAGGATGGTAGTTCAACCTTCCCTGTGCCAAACATACCGAGAAGGCAACAATATTTCAGCGTCTGGATAAGACCTGTTGAGAACAAAAATAGACATTTCGTTCTAAGACAGGCTATAAGGGAGCTTGAAAACCTTGTTAAAAATGGATTGAGTCAAAAGGACTTTGAATCAACGCGGGAATTTTTGCTTAACTACTCAAAGTTATGGGTTCAAACTCTCAACAGACGCCTTGGCTATATGATGGACTCCGATTGGTATGGGATAGAATACTTCATTGATAAAATTCAAAAGGAGCTTTCAGAACTTAAGATTGAGGATGTCAACAATGCCGTGAGGAAATATCTCAATTTTGAAAACATAAAAATTGTTGCTGTCACGAAGGATGCAGAATCATATAAGCAGGATTTGGTTTCAAATAAGCCAAGCCCTATAACTTATGTAAGTCCTGTATCTAGATCAATCCTTGAAGAGGACAAAATCATTCAAGAATACAGACTTGATGCGAAACCGGAAAAATTTAGGATAGTTCCCGTTGATTTGATATTTGAGAAATGAAAGCAAGTGCCCCTGGCAGGACTCGAACCTGCGACACGCGGTTTAGGAAACCGCTGCTCTATCCATGCTGAGCTACAGGGGCTGGAACCGTTTTAAAATTAAAAAAACGAACGTAAAAAATCAACTATTTTCTCTGCGTTTTTTCAGAAAGTTTTGAACCTCGTCCAAATTCATAGCATTGAGAACATCTTCCTTTGTCAACATTCCTTTACGTGCCGTCCCGAGCGAAAGAAGTGTATAATGAATCTCTCCGATCGCATGCGCATCAGGATTTATGCTTATTTTGACGCCTTTTTTCTTGGCGTAATTTATAAACCTCCAATCAATATCAAGCCGATGCGGATTTGCATTGAATTCAATGGCGACACCAAGTTTTGACGCCTCATCAATTATCCTCTTCATATTAACCGGATAACCATCCCTTCCAAGAAGGAGACGTCCTGTCGGGTGACCGATTATCGTAACATACGGGTTTCGCATTGCTTTTAAAATTCTCTCAGTTGCTTCTTCCTCCGTCATCTTGAATTTGCTGTGAATTGATGCAATGACAAAATCAAATTTACTTAACACATCATCTGGATAATCAAGCGAACCATCTGGAAGTATATCTACTTCGCTACCTTTTAAAATTTTTATCTTGAATTTTTTCTGTAGTTCGTCAATTTCACGCCATTGTTGAATCAATCTCTCTTCAGTTAAACCGCCCGCATAATAAGCAGATTTACTATGGTCGGATATTCCCACAAATTCAAAGCCGAGTTTTTCGCATTCAGCTATCATATCTTCAAGCGTGTCGGAACCATCGCTGTAGGTTGAATGAATGTGAAAATGCCTTTTAAATCCCTTTCGGTTAAAAGCTCTGGAATTTCACCTCTTAAGGCAAGTTCAATTTCATCAAACCCCTCCCTTAACTCTGGTGGTATAAAATTCATCCCAAAAGCTTTAAAAATTTCCTCTTCGCTTGTAAATTTCATCTTGTCTGAATTTTTAAAAATACCGTTCTCGTTAAGCACAAAGCCATTCCTCTTAATATGCTCTTCAAAATTTCTTAGAAAATCTTTGCTCCCGGTTGTATAGAAAACCTTAAAAGCGTAATCTTCGTCCGCAAGTATGAAGTCAACATTCATCCCTGAATTTGAAAGCAAACTTATAAAATTATCGGCGGAACTGATAACTCTAATTGATGGGAATTTCGTGCTTATCAAGTTAATTATATTTTTGAACTCATTTTTCCTTGCTTTCAGGACGACATCAATATCTCGTATTATTTCCCGTTTTCTTCTGAAACTTCCTGTGATTGTGAAATTGTCTTCGCCGAGGTGATTTCTGATGAATTCGTTTACAATTTCGGCAGTTTCAAATGCAGAGGGTAAAAGGTGATATGCAGATGAGCGTTTCAGACGTTCAATTTCTTTGAGAACTTTCTCTTGTATGGTTTTCCCAAATCCTTCAAGTTTTAGGAGGCGGTTTTCTTTACATGCATATTCAAGTTCGGCAAGCGTTGTGACGCCAAGTTTTTCATAAATTGCTTTTATTCTTTTCGGACCCAAACCACGAATTTGAAGAAGCTCAAAAAGTCCCTCAGGGATTGATTTTTTTAAGTCATCGTAATATCTAAGCCCACCCGTGTTGACGAGTTCTTTTATCTTTTCAAAAAGATTCGGACCTATACCTTTAATTTTAGCAAGTTCTCCCGTTTCAACAAGTTCCTTCAAGTCACCTTTCAACTCTCGTATTATTCTTGATGCGTTGCGATATGCTCTCGCTTTAAATTCAACCTCGCCTTTTAATTCAAGAATATCGGCTATCTCTTCAAGTATTTCTGCTATTTGCTTTTTATCCATTTTTTAAGCGAATATCTTGGAAAAGAAATAAATTTGTAACAATGTTGCAAATATGCCTACAACTGCTCCGATGACAACCTGCCAAAAAGTATGGACTTTTAAATACAACCTTGACCAGCCAACTATGGGTATCAGTAGGAAAAAAGGAAGGATTTTATAACCGAATATCCATGTCATCAGCGTTAAAGGACCACTCAAGCCCGCAGAATGTGCGCTTATTTTCCAGCGTGAGTTTATCAGTGCAATTAAAAGTGTATTTGAAACATAGCACCACTGACCGGCTATGATCAACCAATGTGCTCTGAAATACAGTAAAATTAAAAAACCAATAAAAGCGCTTACGACCGCAAAAAGATAAGGGATTGTCCTTTTCTCCCGTTCAGGTATAAATGGATGGTCAATTCTACCCCTATAGATCAGATAATAAATAAAAGCGGTTGGAAGGATTGAAGTAAAGGTTATGGTTGTAAATGCTGATATAAACTTCATTTTTATGTCCTGTTCAAGATACAATGAGATAAAAAGAAAGGAACTCATGCTGACAAATTGTGGAGCGAGAATTAAAGAGATAAATTCAGCTGTTTTTTGCTTATTTAAGCTAGTTAAGAAGTCGTATAGTTTTTCGGCGTATCTCATATGTGCTTTGTAGATTTATTCAGAAGTTGACCCCAAATGTCAATGTGAGGTTGATCCCGCCAAATTCTTTCAACGGTCTGCCGCGAAGCGATTCAATCCCTTTTGAATAAGGGATGAAATAATATCTTACGCTCAAACCACTTATCGTCCTTGGGTCAAGACCTATGTAAGCCCCAGCGCCTATATAAAAGTTAACAGTGTAATGGGCTCTGCCATATTTCAGACTGCTGAAGAATTCTTTTTCATATGGTGTTGTGAATATAAGTGTTGGTCCGGCACCAGCTGTGAGGAAAGGTCGCAAATTATCGGATAGTTCATCTTTAAAAAGGCGATATTGAATTGAGAAGGAAAGAGGCATTACAAGTATTCTATTAACCTTGTTGGGGACAAAAGTTTGCCCAGTCCAAGGGTCTATATATTCAACTTCTGTCTCATCTTTCGCTGTCATAAAATTTAAATTCGTTTGAATGAAATAAACATCACCAATTTTATATCTGAAAAATGTCCCAAGGGCAAAGCCATTTGTAGCAACTGAAAGGTCAATACCCCATGATTTTTTTAATCCAGCAGTATCCACAAGTTTATAATCGGGAGGGGCATCGTAGACGATCAACGAATCCCTGCGCTTATCTTGCGATTGAAGTAGGGAAGATATGATAAAAGTTGCAAAGATGATTAAAAAAAGTTTTTTCATTTCGTCACCTCGTTCTAAATTTAGCGTAAACCTTCAAAAACTTTAACTTTTTTCAACAACAGCAAGTTCCGAAGTTTTTCATTCAACGAGCCACTTTTTCCTTTCAATGATTTTCCTCTTTTCAGCCGTTGGTTTGGGTTCATATCTGATTTCTTCAATTTCATCTTCTTTAACATCAGGATACACATAGATTTCATACTTGAAATTACGCACTATTATCTCGTTTTCATTATGCGCAATTACATATTGTGGAAGTATCGGGATTTTACCTCCACCGCCAGGGGCATCTATGACATAGTATGGAACTGCAAGTCCAGAGATATGACCTCGGAGCTTATCCATTATTTCAATTCCGACTTTTATTGGGGTCCTAAAATGATTTGCACCTCTTGTTATATCGGCTTGGTATATGTAATAAGGTCTAACTCTTATTGCGAGAAGTTTTTTCATAAGTTCTTGCATAACATATGGATCGTCATTGACGCCTCTTAATAGCACCGTTTGATTTCCGACAGGTATTCCAGCGTCAGCTAGCATCTCGCAAGCGCGTTTACTCTCGGGCGTTATCTCCCAAGGATGGTTGAAATGTGTGTTAACATAAATCGGATGATATTTCTTCAGCATATTGCATAAATTTTCAGTTATCCTTTGGGGCAAAACACAAGGCATCTTCGTCCCAATTCTTATTATTTCAACATGGGGGATTTCCCTTAACGCTTTTATTATCTTCTCAAGCATATAATCCGTCAACATCAACGGGTCCCCACCAGATAAAATTACATCTCTGACCTCAGGATGATTGCGTATGTATTCAATTCCATCTTGGATGAATTTCATATTTATCTTGCTTGAATCCCCGACTTTTCTTTTTCTTGTGCAGAACCTACAATACATTGAGCATTGGCTTGTCACAAGGAAAAGGACTCTATCTGGGTATCGGTGTGTAATGCTTGGCACAGGGCTCATCGCATCTTCATCAAGCGGGTCCTCGGGCATGGCCTCGTCTTCAAGTTCCTTTATATCAGGAAAACACTGAAGCCAAATCGGGTCACCCTTGTATCGTATAAGGCTAAGGTAATATGGATTTATTCTCGCCGGGTATCTTTCTATAATTTTTCTCATCAAGTCCTTATCAACTCCAAATACCTCGGCGAAGTCCTCCGCTGTGTCTATGCTTTGTCTAAGTAATTCCTGCCAGAGTTCCATTTTTGCCTCCTTAGATATATTTTGCAAAAATTATTAAATCGTCGGTCGGTTTATAGAAATCCCTTATGCGTGCTACCTCTGTGTATCCGCACGCATTGTAAAATGAAATAGTCCTTTGATATTTTTCCTGAGAAGATGTCTCCACAAGAATTAACATGCCTCCTTTCTCTTTTATTTTTTGTTCAGTGAATTTTATCAAACTTTTTCCAATTCCATTTCCCTGATAGCAAGGGTCAACCGCTATCCAATAAATATCATAAGTCGCAATTGTCAAAGGTCTTTTCCCAAAGCATATATATCCAATTGATTCGTCATCTTCATTTACAGCTGTGTAAATTTCATAACCACTTGCTTCGCCTTTCTCTAAAAACTCATCTATCAATTCCATCGCAACATTTATCTCCTCATCGGTAAACATATCTGTAGCCGATAAAATGTCTTTTATTTTTTCTCTGTCCTTATTTAGCAAACTTCTTATCCGCATAGCTTCTTTCAATTGCTATTTCTGCAATTTTAACTATGGTTTCCTCCGGTGTCAATCCGTAGACAGACGCTGACCTCATAAAACCAGCATTCCTTGAAAGGTCTGGATTCGGGTTAACTTCAAGAACATACGGGTTTCCTTCTTTATCAATTCTTATATCAACTCTTGCGTAATCACGACAACCCATAATTTTATAGCAAGACAGAGCTATATCTTTGATTTTATTTTCAAGTTCGGGTTCAAGTGGAGCTGGACAAATCGGAATTGTTTTTTCGTAGTAATCTGTATTGGGGATCCACTTCGCCTCATAACTTACAATTTTCGGTAAATGAGATGGGAGACGGGAGAAATCTATTTCAGAAATTGGCAAAACCACAGGTGGATTATTACCAAGTATGGCAACATTTACCTCTCTTCCGTCAATGAATTCTTCAACAAGAGCTGGTTGTTTAAACATTTTGACTATGTATTCAACCCTTTCTTCAAGTTCTTTCCAATTATAGACCACAGATTTTTCATTTATCCCGGCGCTTGCATCTTCATGAACAGGTTTCACAATGACAGGGAATTGGAGATTAATTTTTTTGTATCCATCAATGCCTTCATTGAAAAGGTCAAATTTGGCGGTTGGAATTCCATAGTGTGATAGCATGATTTTTGTCTTCGCTTTATCAAGGCACAGCCCAAGTGTCATCGGTGTAGCTCCGGTATATGGAATTTTTAAAAGCTCGTAAATCCCCGCTGCGAAAATTTCCTCTTGAGATTCAGATTCAACTATCTCACAAAAGTTATAAATAAGGTCAGTTTTCAAATTTAGCATGTCGTTTATGAAACATCTTGCATTATAAACGGGCAAAACACTAACTTTAAAGCCAGCATTTCGGAGCGAGTTTTCTATGAATTCAATTTCACTTTTAACCCCGATTATTGAAGTATCCAGATTTTGAGGATCTGGCTCAATTTTTTCAGGGTCGTTATATACAATTGTTATTTCAAATGGCTTGGACATAAAAATAGCGTTTATATTTTAAATCCGATTGATATTCAAGCATTTTTAAATCATCCCATATCTTTTCAAGGCAGAATTTAAAACCTCGTTTATCATTTGGTTGTAAGTTAATCCTGCTGCACGTGCTGCTTTTGGGAAACAGGAGTTATCATCTGGATTTGGAAGGATCCCGGGTAGGGGATTTACTTCAAGGATGTTGGGTATTCCCTCTTTGTCAAGTCGTAAGTCAATTCTACACCAATCCCGACAGCGTAAAACTTTAAATGTTGAAAGGGCTATTTTTTCTATCATCTCTTTGAGTTTATCGTCAATTTCAGCGGGACATTGGAATATGTCAAGTGGTTTTTCAGGAGTGTCCCATATCCATTTGGCTTCAAAAGAATAAATGGGTTTTGCTTCCGGTGGTAGAGAATCAAATTTTATTTCAATTATCGGCAGAACCCTTGCTTCCTTTCCATTGCCAAGAATTGCGACGGTGAACTCGCGACCAGGAAGAAATTCCTCAACAAGGGCTGGTTCATTGTATGAGTTCAAGATCCTTTCAATTTCTGATATCAATTCTTTTTCATTTGAGACAACCGATGAGTTGAAAATCCCTTTGCTTGAGCCCTCGTGCAAAGGTTTGACGATAAGGGGGAAGTTTAGATCTGCTATTCCATCAAATTCTTCAAGTGATTCAACCGTGAAAAATTTTGCCGTTGGAATTTTATAGTATGATAAAATTTCTTTTGTTCGTGCCTTATCAAGGCAAATGGCAAGTGTCAAGGGATCGCTACCTGTATAGGGGATATTAAGCATTTCAAGTATAGCAGGGATTTGCGCCTCTCTACTTACCCCGTAGAAACCCTCGGCTATGTTGAAAACGATATCAGGTCTTATCTTTCTTAATTTTTCAAACGCATCTTCATCAGCTTCAATCAGTGTGACATTGTGATTTTCTTCAAGGGCTGATTTTACTGCGTTTATCGTCTCCCAGGTGTCCCACTCTGCGTAGGTGTCATCAATTGTTAATTTTTTTTCAGCGATTTTTTTATTTAACAACTTAACACTACTAAACGAGTCATCACCTGAAGAATCATCGTTGAACGAGTCCTTAACAGAATTTCTTTCTTTCTTCAGGTTGAACACCAAGCCAACATGCATAAAGATGCAACAACCTTTGTTTTTAATCTCTCTCAATCATAAATATAATATTTTTTTTGAAATTGTCAAGAGGCAAAAGCGGTTTGGGTTGAATTTTTGTATTGTTGAGTTTATATTAAAACAAAAAGATCTCGTAATTATGACACGCCCAAAGGTCGCTGTTTTAAAAACGAGACCGGAGACGGTAATTCAAGATATAGAGAAATTGATGAAGCTTGCAGAGTTTGAAAAATTTCTTGATAAAAATTCCGTTACCATTTTAAAGGATAACATATCTTGGCACTTCCCTTATCTTAGTTCAAACACCACACCTTGGCAACTTGAGGGAACTATAATTGCTTTGAAAAACGCGGGATATGATAAACTTGTTGCAGTTCATAACAACACAGTTGTAACCGATCCATTCAAAGGTTGCAAACTTAACAAGTTAACACCGATATACAAAAAATATGGAGTTGAGGAGAGATACAATTTTCTTGAGTCGGATATAAAGTGGGTAAGGTATGAACCAAAGCACAAAATGCTCGCCCTTCACAAAATATACCCGAACGGAATTCACATTCCTGAATTTTTCATCGGGAAGAACATCTTGCACTTACCAACGATGAAGACGCATATCTACACAACGACGACAGGTGCTATGAAAAATGCTTTCGGTGGCTTGCTTAACACAAGGAGACATTACACCCACACTTGGATACATGAAACACTTGTTGATCTCCTCGCCATTCAAAAAGAGATTCACACGGGCATATTTGCTGTAATGGACGGAACGATCGCAGGTAATGGACCTGGTCCAAGAACGATGATACCTGTTGAGACAAATTTTATACTTGCAAGCGCTGATCAAGTTGCTATTGATGCTGTATCTGCAAAGATGATGGGGTTTGACCCGATGAGCATAAAGTATATTCGCCTCGCTCACGAAGCCAAGCTTGGAACTGGTGACCCGAGAGAAATTGAAATAGTTGGCGAGGATATTTCAAATGTGAACTTGAAATTTTTCGTCGGTGATAACGCAGCAAGTAGGGTTGGAGATATACTCTGGTTTGGTCCTTTGAAGGGGATTCAATACATATTTTTTAGGACGCCCCTTGTATATATTTTCGTTTTTGCTTCTTACTTTTATCACGACTTTGTTTGGTGGCCACTTAAGGGGAAGAAAATTCAGGAAAATTTGAGAAAAACCTCACAGTGGGGGAAACTTTTTGAAAACTACCCAATGGACTAAAAAATGGAGGTGGCTTTATGAAAATTAAAAGGAGAAAATTCATCCAACTTTCGCTGGCATTGCCAGCCCTTGGGTATATCATTGATCAAGAAGAACAATCTAAAGAAGCGGATAAGCTGCTTGAAATTGTCAAGATTAAATACGGTTCTAAACTCACTGATGAGCAAATCAAAATGGTTAGAGAGGATATTGAGGCAAATTTACGAAGGTATGAGAGATTGTTAAGCTTTAAACTTTCAAATTGGGATGAGCCGGATTTTAAATTTCAAGTTTAAAAAAATTTAGGTTTTGCCATGAACGAAAAAGATGTCGCCTTTGCATCAATCCGCCAACTTGCGGATTTGATAAAGAGGAAAAAAATTTCACCTGTTGAATTAACCAAGATTTATCTTGAAAGGTTGAAAAAATACGGCGAAAAACTCGGTGCTGTTGTAACTATAACTGAAGAACTCGCTTTAAGACAAGCAAGGCAAGCTGAGAGAGAAATCATGGCTGGGAAATATCGTGGGCTTTTGCATGGCATACCTTTCGGTGTTAAGGATTTGCTTGCAACTAAAGGGATTCCAACGACTTGGGGCGCGGAGCCATACAGAAATCAAATTTTTGATTATAATGCGACCGTGGTTGAGAAACTTTATAATGCTGGTGCAATACTTGTGGCAAAACTTGCTATGGTTGAACTTGCTGGAGGTATGGGATATGATGACGCTGATGCATCGTTTACAGGTCCGGGGCGAACGCCATGGAATTTAAATTATTGGAGTGGTGGTTCATCAAGTGGCTCGGGTGCAGCTGTAGCCGCTGGACTTGTTGCCTTTGCAATTGGTTCAGAAACCTCCGGCTCAATCTTAACACCATCCGCTTTTTGTGGGATAACTGGGCTTAGACCAACCTACGGACTTGTGAGTAGATTCGGAGCCATGGCTCTTTCTTGGACTCTTGATAAACTTGGTCCAATGTGTAGAAGCGCTGATGATTGCGGTATTGTTCTTTCTGCAATTGCTGGTTATGACCCAAAGGATGAAACAACCATTAAGTTTAGTTTTGAATACAACAGGAAAACTCTTCCAAGGAAAAAGCCGAAAATAGCCGTTATAAAAGGGACGACGGAAAAGGCACAACCCGAGGTTAGAAAAAATTTTGAGGACTCTTTGAGGGTTCTGGCAGAATTTGCCGAGCTTGAGTATGAGGTTGAATTCCCGGATCATCCTTGGGGTGCTGTTGTTAGTGCCATCGTTGATGCGGAAGGGGCAAGCGCATTTTATGATTTGATTTTATCTGGTGAAATTTCAAAGTTGCGAAATAAACGTGACAAGGTTGGCGGTTATTCAATGATTCAAGTAACAGCAGTTGAGTATCTAAATGCAATGAGGTTGAGGAAAAAGATGCGAAAAGCCCTTGAAGAATTTCTATCAAGATATGATGCTATCGTTGCCCCAACGAGAGCAAGCGTTGCGTATCCAATCGGGGTTGATTTCGACAAGGCGTATCCTGGAGTAGGTGGTGGACCGGCGTTGATCCCAGCGGGAAATCTCGCAGGCGTCCCAGCAATATGTATGCCTAATGGTTTTGGGCAGAATAACCTTCCAACTTCAATTCAATTTATGGGCAAAGCTTTAAGCGAAAAAACACTGATTCAAATTGCAAACGCATATCAAAGCAGAACTGACTGGCATCTTAAGAGACCACCGATTGATGATTAATCAAGCACTTGAAAAACCCCGAACTTTAGGTACTTTGTCTCGGGCATTTGAGGTAGAATTGGATGGTCGGGCGATGCGCTCCTCCATTCAATTAATCTGATTTTTCGCTTAGCCAAGATAGAGCTTTGTATTATCACATCAATGAACATTTGATCATCAATATGATACGAGCACGAAGCCGTTGCCAATATCCCGCCCGAGTTTAAAATTTTCATCGCAGTTGAATTTATCTCTCTGTATCCTGAAAGAGCTGATTTAACAGTTTTCTTTGATTTTGTAAAGGAAGGTGGATCAAGTATGACTATGTCAAATTTTTCCCCTTTATTTAGATATCCCCTCAATTTGTCAAAGACATCCGCCGTCTCAAAGTGAACATTTTTTAAACCGTTAAATTCGGCGTTTATTTTCGCTTTTTCAATCGCTGTTTCAGAGATATCAATACCGATGACTTTTTCAGCTCCAGCGAAAGCGCAATGAAGAGCGAAGCCACCTTCATTTGTAAAACAATCAAGAACCTTTTTCCCTTGTGAAAATCTCCTTAACACTTTTCTGTTTTCCCTCTGGTCAAGATAAAATCCAGTTTTTTGTCCCGAAAGCAAATCTATTTTAAATTTTACTCCATCGTCATCAAAAATTATCTCTTTTGATCCCCCTCGCAAAATCCTCCGCCTGTTTTCAAGACCTTCAAGCTCGCGCAGTGGCGATTCGTTTCGCTCAACTATTCCAAACGGCTTGAAAATTTCATCAAGGACATCGCAAATTAAGTTTATCCTTTGATCCATACCGTAAGAAAATGTTTGAATTGAAAAACAATCCTCATATTTGTCAATTACAAGTCCCGGCAGAAAATCGCTTTCACCATGGACGAGACGAAATGTTTCCGAATTTGGGTAGAGGATTTTTCTGAATTTATAGGCGTCAAGTATCCTTTGCTTAAAAAAGTCAAAATTTATCTCAATCCTTTCGCGGGACAAAATTCTAACAGATATGAGCGAATGAGGGTTAAAAAAACCGACTCCAAAGAATTCGCCGTTGTACTTACAAATTTCAACCACATCCCCAATTTTCGGATTTCCCTCAATATCTTTTATCTCGTTGCTGAAAACCCAAAGATGTCCATTTGATATCCTTTTGTCCCCACCTTTTCTGAGTATGACTTTTTTCATATCATTTTTGAAATTGTCTTGTCCAGTATTTCCACCAAAACGGGTAATCTTTTTCTTCGTATTTTACAGCAACGAGTTCAACATCGTCAAACCAGGCGCTTCCCTTGCCGTTCAAAACACATTTAACTTTTAGTTTCTTTGCGTCCTTTCCAACTATGACAGCGCAGGTGTAAACCTTCCAATCGTTTGTCCCGGTTAATATATCCGTTGAATTAAATGAGCGCAAATTTCCAAGAGTGTCATAAACTTCAATCCTTAAAAAAGCCGAGTCAGCATCGTAGGTCTTTATCGCCCCGTAAAGAATAAATTTTTTTTCCTTTGGGAACTGGTAAATTTCTTGAGACCAACTTGATTGCGCGGATGGATTGTCCGATGTTATACTTATGCTGAACTTCCCATCAAATTTTTCAATGGCATCGCGCTCAAAATAAGTGTTTGACATCTCTGACTCAATTGTCCAACCATTTGGCTCATTTCCCCGACCGAGCTCAAAGCTTGAGTTATAAATCAAGTTTTTCACATACTCAATCGTATGAGGCGCTGACCTTTTTTCAATCTCAATAATCTCCTGCTTCTTTTTTGCGAGCAAAAATAGAATTAAGCCAACCAAAAATGGAATTACAAAGATGATTAAGCGAAGTTTTTTCATCTTTATTCCTTAAATCCAAGTTGTCTCCTTCGCTCAAGGATTTCCTTTGCCCTTTCAAGTTGCTCAATTGTGTTTATTCCGTGGATTTCATCCCAACTTTCGGCTTTAAGGGCGGAAATCTTCATATCGTGATGCGAAAAATAGAAAAATACATCCGTTAAATAATACTCACCTTGGACATTGTTCGGAGTTATATATTTAAGAGCTTCAAAGAGAGGTTCCTTTTTGAAAACATAGATTCCAGAATTTATCTCTTTTATCTTTCTCTCCTCTTCCGATGCATCTTTATGCTCAACTATTCTATCAACTGAGCCATCTGGATTTCTCACTATCCTTCCATAACCTGTTGGGTCTTCAACATCAGCGGTTAATACCGTCGCCACGGCGTCGGTTTCGTAGTGATATTTTAAAAGTTTTTGTATCGTCTTTACTGTCAGAAGCGGGACATCACCAGATAAGACGAGAACATCGCCGTTGAAATTTTTTAAAAGCTTCTCCGTCTGCATCACAGCGTGACCCGTCCCAAGCTGTTGCTCTTGAATTGCAAATTCAGCCGATGGAGCAATTTTTTTAACATAGTCCATAACCACATCTTTGAAATGTCCAACCACGACTATAACTCTGTCAGAGTTAATTTTAAACGCAAGTTCAACGACATTTTTTATCATCGGTTCTCCGTTCAAGTGAAACATCACTTTAGCTATGTCAGGTCTATTCATCCTTGTTCCCTTGCCAGCAGCAAGGATGACAGTTGCAAGGTCTCTTGGATGCTTATAAAAAAAATTCCCCACAAGTGACCTCAGTTTATTTTTAAAAATTTTTCACTTTGCAATTTCGTTTATCGTCCCGTATATAATTTGCTTAATTTTGTTGTCTTTGTCAAGTATGACAACTTTCGGTTTGTGATTTTGAGCAACTTCATTGGGATATTGGGCATAGGAGATTATGATTATCTGGTCTCCAACGGCTCCCAAGCGTGCAGCAGGTCCGTTCAGGCAGATAACCCCCGAATTTCTTTCCCCAGGGATAGCGTATGTTTCAAACCTTGCACCATTGTTTAAGTTCACAACCTGAACTTTTTCAAACGGAAGGATATCGGCAGATTCAAGAAGGAATTCATCAATTGTGATGCTACCTTCATAGTAAAGCTCAGCTTGGGTTACAATTGCGCCATGTATTTTTGATTTACACATCTCTCGGTATATTACCATCAGAATTTCAAGTTTTTTATTTTCAAACTTTTACAATTGTGTTATCAATCAGCCGAGTGCTTCCAATTCTAACAGCAAGCGCTACGAGATACTCGTGACCTTCGGTTAAAGATTCAACCTTTTCAAGCGTCTCGGGCTCAACTATTGCTATATAATCTATCTTCGCCGTCGGCTTTGAACTTATAAGCTCTTTCATCTTTGAAATTATAACGTTTGGGTCCCTTTCACCGTTTTCTTTTATTAATTTTTCGGCAAGTTTTAAACTCTCATAAAGCACGGTTGCATCTTTTCTCTCCAAATCCGAAAGATATACATTCCTTGAGCTCATTGCCAGACCATCTGGTTCACGAACTATGGGTGCGACTATTATTTCAATGTCAAAGTTTAAGTCCCTGACCATTTGTTTTATTATCAGTGCTTGTTGAGCGTCCTTTTGACCAAAGATCGCTATGTGTGGTTTTGTGATGTTAAATAGCTTTGCCACAACCGTTGTAACTCCCCTGAAGTGTGTCGGTCTGAATTCTCCCTCAAGAACTTTCGTTAGTTTATCAACCTCAACATATGTGAGGAAATTTTTGGGATACATCTCTTCAACACTTGGATGGAAAATTATATCACAGCCAGCTGACTGGGCAAGTTTTACATCTCTTTCAAAATCCCTTGGATATCTTTCGTAGTCCTCGTTTGGTGCAAATTGTAGAGGGTTGACAAAGATAGTTGTTATGACCACATCGCTTCTTTCCTTTGCCAGTCGTATCAAACTGAGGTGTCCCTCGTGTAGATAACCCATCGTTGGAACAACGCCTATGATTTTCCCTTCCCTTCTTAGGTCATCAGCTACTCTTTGCATTTCTTTAATCTTTGAAATTATCCTCATCCCACTTGATGCTTTATTTTTCCGTCGGAAAATTTACAAATAAATTTTGGATAAATCAAAACAGATAGCTAAAAGTTCGTTTGATAATTTCCGTTGAAATTTTTAATTTTTAAAGCAGTTGAAAAATAATTTAGCGTGTAATGCGACTTAAAGATAAAGTTGCTGTAATAACTGGTGCTTCGCGTGGGCTTGGGAAAGCACTCGCAGTTGCCTTTGCCTCTGAGGGAGCTTTAATTTCAATATGCTCAAAGTCAAACAATATATTTTACATCGCTGACCAGATAAAATCATCCTGCTCAAGATGTCATGTCGGGAAAGTTGATGTCAGCGACTATAATGCCATAAAGGAATTTATTGAAGAAGTTTATAATAGGTTCGGTAGAATAGATATACTTGTGAATAATGCTGCTATTCTAGGGATTAGGACAAGTATAGTTGATTATCCGATTGAGGAGTGGAAGAGAGTGATTGATGTAAATTTAAATGGGGTTTTTTATGTAACGCGTGAGGCGCTCCGTTATATGATACCGCAGAGAAGTGGAAGTATAATAATGGTGAGTTCAAGCGTCGGCAGAACTGGAAGAGCGAAATGGGGTGCTTACTCTGTTTCTAAGTTTGGGGTTGAAGGTTTAATGCAAATTTTGGCTGATGAACTTAAAGAATTTGGGATAAGGGTTAATTCCGTCAACCCAGGTCCGATTGCGACAGAGATGAGAAGGCAGGCGTATCCGGATGAAGACCCGACAAAACTCAAAAGACCTGAAGATATCGTAGATGTTTTCATCTATCTTGCTTCGGATGAGTCAAAAGATATAACAGGGATGCAGTTTGATGCACAAAATTTTAAACTAAGTGAGATAAGAAGATGAGAAGAATTTTAGTTTTCTTTCTTTTATTGTTTTATTCCTGTTTTTATTTCGGCTCAACATCGCCACAAATTGATGAAAAGGACCTTTACAAGCATTTAAGTTATATCGCCTCCGATAAGCTTGAAGGTCGCAGAGCTGGAACGAAGGGAGCTGAATTAGCAGCGGAATATATAGCGAAGCAATTTAAAAGATTTGGGCTTAAACCCGTTGGGGATAACGGGACTTATTTCCAGTATTTTGATTTCACAAGTGAGGTTAAAGCCGGGGCGCAGAATTTCCTTAGTTTTAATGTTTCGGGTAAAGAGATAAAATTGACCTTTAAGCGTGATTTTCATCCACTTCCGTTCAGCGAATCTGGAAAAGTGAACTCTGAGGTTGTTTTCGCTGGCTATGGGATAAGCGCTCCAGAGCTTAACTATGACGATTATGATGGCATTGATGCAGAAGGCAAGGTCCTCATAATTTTAAAAGGAACTCCAGATGGCTATAAAGCTCATTCCGAATTTGAAAAATATCTCCCATTAAGATACAAAGTAAGCAATGCTCAATCAAAGGGTGCTTTGGGTGTTATAATTGTTGATCCTTTTTCTGAAAAGTTTGAGAGGTTTACCTATGATTTTTCCGCCGGCAAATCAGGTATCATAGCGGTTGAAGTTAGAAATAGTTTGATTGACAGCTTGTTTAAGGTTTGTGGTTATGATTTCAAGATTTATGATCTTGTTAAAAAAATTTATGATGAGAGGAAACCGTATTCTTTTGCAATTAAAAACTTGACCGCTGAGCTTCAAAGTGATGTCGTATATGTAAAGTCAAAGGTCGCAAATGTTCTCGGTTATCTTGAAGGTTCAAATCCAAGTTTAAAGGATGAATACATAATCATCGGTGCTCACTATGATCATCTCGGTTGGGGTGGTCAAGGTTCTTTAGTCCCAGATACTGTTGCAATTCACAACGGGGCTGATGATAATGGTTCGGGAACCGTTGGATTGCTTGAACTTGCTGAGTATCTATCTCATAATAGGCGAATTCTTAACAGGAGTATTTTATTCATTGCTTTCACTGCCGAAGAGGAAGGCACAATTGGTTCTGGATATTATGTTAAGAATCCAATTTTACCGCTTGAGAAAGCCATCGCTATGATAAATATGGATATGATCGGGAGATTGAAAGAGGACAAACTTACAATTTATGGTGTTGGGACATCTCCGATTTGGGAGGGGTTGATAAACGGATTGAATTCCGAGTTCAAATTTAATTTGAATTTGGTAAAGGATGGTTACGGACCAAGTGATCACGCACAGTTTTATTCAAGGGGAATTCCCGTGCTTCACTTTTTCACCGGGATTCACTCTGATTATCATAAACCGAGCGACGATTACGATAAGATAAATTATCAGGGTCAGAAAAGAATTCTTAATTTCATAGGTAAATTAATTTTTGAGCTTGACAAGGTAAGTGAAAAACCAAAGTTTGTTAAGGTTGAAACACCGCAAAGGCAAAGCAGAGGTTTTAGGGTTACGCTTGGCATAGTGCCAGATTATTCTGAGGATGTTCAGGGTATGAAAGTCGGAGATGTTCGTCCAGGAACGCCAGCTGAAAAAGCTGGTATAAAACCTGGGGATATCATCGTCAAGATGGGGGGAAAAGAGATAAAAAATATTTACGATTACACTTACGCACTTGGTGATTATAACCCAGGAGATGAAGTTGAAGTTGTTGTTTTGCGGGGCGATGAGAAGTTGAGTTTTAAGGTGAAGTTTGAGGAAAGAAAATAAAAAGGGAGAAAAAAATGAACCCAGAGGCAAAGAAGAAAGCATTGAGGATGATAACTTACGGTCTTTATGTTTTGACTTCAAAGTCAGGTGATAGATACTCTGCTGGCACTGTTAATTGGTTGAGTCAGGCATCTTTTGAACCACCGCTTGTTATGGTTGGAGTAAGGAAAGATTCTGGTTTGTATGCGACTATTTCTGAAAGCGGTGTGTTCGCTGTAAATATTCTCGGCGCTGAACAGAAAGATATAGCTTCTGCATTTTTCAAACCAACAAGCGTTGAAGGTGATAAGATAAACGGGTATAGATTTGAACTCGGTGAGACGGGTTCTCCACTTCTTGTTGATTTGCCAGCATTTTTTGAGTGTAAAGTTGTTGATAAAGTTGAAAGGGGTGACCATACAATTTTCATCGGAGAGGTTGTAAACGCCGGTGTCAGAAATGAAACGAAACCGCTTGTCATGTGGGAAACCGGGTGGTTTTACGGCGGATAAATAAAAATAAAATTGAGGTGAAGTTATGAAGAAAGTAGGCGACATAGTTAAAGATAAAACGCTTTTTTTTGTAAAAAGTGGAGAAACGGTTTTAAATGTTGCAAAATTTATGGCTGAGAAAAATATAGGCGCAGTCCCAGTGCTATCAGATGATGGTAAGTTGATCGGGATTTTCTCCGAGAGAGATATCTTGAAAAGGGTGGTTGCAAAGGGTTTAAATCCAGCGGAGGTTAAAGTTGACGATGTTATGACGCGGGAGTTGATGCTTGCTCTTGAAGAAGAATCTTATGAGGAATGTCTTGCTAAGATGAAAAAGGCAGGAATTAGACACCTTCCAGTAGTTGATAGAGAAAATAACTTGATCGGAATGGTTTCACTTCGTGATCTTATGGATATTTCACTTGATGATAAGATGGAGAAAATTGAAATGTTGCATGCTTATATCTATTACAGACCGCCATTTGAAGAGAAATAATTAAAAATAAAAAGGAGGAAAGATTGCCCGTAGTAAAATTTGAGCGTGAAGGGAGAAGTATAGAGGTTCCGAAAGGTGCTAATTTAAGAAAAGTTGCTCTAAAGGCAGGTATAAATGTTTACAAAGGGATAAACCAATTTTTAAATTGTCAAGGGCACGGGTTATGTGGAACTTGCAGGGTTGAGATAATCCAAGGCGATAAAAATGTAAATTCTAAAACGCCTAAAGAAGAGTGGGTTTTAAGGGGCAAATTTTTGATAGCGCATAAAGTCAAACCAAACCTTCGGCTTTCCTGTCAGGTCAAAGTTGAAGATGACATAGTTGTTTTAACTATGCCTGACTATGAAATAGATAAGGAAGAGACGCTTGAAAGGATTAAGGTTTTCGCCGTTTCTGCTATCTTTGGGATTTTGTTTTTGGGTGGGCTTCTTTTCATAGTCCTTGATTTTCTCGGCAAGATTTAAAAATTTACAGAGCTTGTTAAAGTGAAAATTTTGTTAACTGGTGGAAGTGGCTTCCTTGGTTGGAATTTCTGCAAGGCGTTAAGGTTCAAGCATGAAATTTACGCATTTTATTTTCAACACAAACTGTATCTTGAAAAATGCAATTTTCAAAAAATTGATATAAGAAATCGCGAAGATGTCTTTGAAAGTATTAAAAAGATTCAGCCGGATGTCGTTGTCCATACAGCAGCGATAACGAATGTCCAAATGTGCGATCAAGATAGGGAACTTGCTTATTCCGTCAATGTTGAGGGAACGAGAAATTTAGTTGAAGCATCTGCGCAGGTTGGGGCGAAATTTGTGTATATTTCAACCGATCTTGTTTATAGTGGTGATGGCAGTTTCTTCACCGAAGAGATACCTCCAAATCCAAAAAGTTATTACGCTCAAACTAAACTTGAAGGTGAGGAAATAGTTAAGTCATATGATAATTACATAATTTTGCGACTCGCTTTGATGTATGGCTGGGGTAATGTTTTCACAAATTCCTTTTCCGATTGGTTGCATACTGAACTAAGGGCGAGAAGGAAGGTTAAGGTTTTCGTTGATCAGTACAGAACGCCGATTTATGCAGTTGACGCTGTGATGGCTATAGATGAACTTATTTCAAAGGGTGTTAAAAATGAGATTTTTAATCTCGGAGGTTCAGAGAGAATTTCAAGGTATGAGTTTGCGCTTAAATTCGCTGATGTTTTCGGATATTCAACCGATTTGATCATCCCTGTCCCAATGGATTCGGTTAAAACATACCTTGCTGGCGCAAAAGATTGTTCGTTAAATATAAACAAAGTTCAATCAATTTTAAGTTTTAAACTCAAAAATGTTGAAGAAGGTTTAAACTCGGCGAAAAAAAGTTAGGGTCAAGTTTTATGTTATTAAATAGGGCGAGGGGAAAACTAAATGGAAAAGTCGTCGTTATAACTGGGGCATCAAGTGGAATTGGCAAAGAGACAGCGATTGCGTTTGCGAGAGTTGGTAGCAAGTTAGTTCTTTCAGCGAGAAATTTTGAAAATTTAAACGCTGTTGCAGAGGAGATCAAAAAATTTAACGAGAATGTCATCGTCATCCCTGCTGATGTTTCCGATTTTAAATCGCTTGACGCTTTGGTTGAAAGAACGCTTAATTCTTATGGAAGGGTTGATGTTTTGATAAACAATGCTGGTTTTGGCATTTATGGGTGGTATCATCAAACGCCTTTTGAAGAGATTGAAAAGATAGTGCGTGTTAATTTTCTTGGTTCTGCTTATCTGATACATAAGATTTTGCCCGTTATGATTAATCAAGGTGGAGGCGTTATCGTTAATATCTCATCCGTTGTTGGTAAGAGGGGGATTCCGGGGATGGGAATTTATTCTGCTACGAAGTTTGCATTGACTGGTTTGACGGAAGCATTGAGGGTTGAGTATAAAAAGCTTGGGGTTCATTTTATCGCTATTCATCCGGGGACTACCGATACGAAATTTTTTGAGAACGCAAGATATTACGGCACAAGCAGGATGCAAGGTAGATTTATGATAATGTCGGCGGAGAAGGTTGCAAGGGAAGTTTTAAAAGCTGTTTTGAAGAGGAAGAGGGAAGTAGTTTTAACTTTTCCTGGCAAGATTGCTATTTTTATGAACAAATTTTTCCCGTCGTTTTTTGAATATGCGGTGGGGAAGGTGATAAAAATAACTTGATTTAAGCTGGGGATGTTTGAATTTAAAACCAAAATTGATTAAACTTTTTATGAAAGGAAAAAATTTTCCTTGAACTTTTAAAACTTCGCAACAAAAATAAGAGGTGGCAAAATGACAGTCGCAGAAACCTACATCAAAGGGGGAAGTTTCCTAATTCAGGAGAATTCACCTGAGAACATTTTCACACCTGAAGATTTCACTGAACAGCATCAGATGATAGCGCAGACAACAAATGATTTTGTTGAGAAAGAGGTTTTGCCAAAAATTGAAGAAATTGAGGAACAAAATTGGGATGTTACCCTTTCGCTTATGAGAAAAGCTGGGGAAATTGGCTTGCTTGCCGTTGATATACCTGAGGAATATGGGGGGCTTGGGCTTGATAAGACAAGTTCAATGCTCGTGGCGGAGGGTTTAGGCAGAGCAAGCTCATTCGCAGTTACACATGGGGCACATACCGGTATAGGAACTTTACCTATAGTTTATTTTGGAACGGAAGAACAGAAAAGAAAATATCTTCCTAAATTTGCAACTGGTGAATTGATTTCGTCTTACGCTTTGACTGAACCGAACGCAGGTTCAGATGCGCTGTCAATCAGAACTACGGCGACCTTGAGTCCGGATGGAAAATATTACATTTTAAATGGAAGTAAAATTTTCATCACGAACGCAGGGATAGCTGATGTTTATATCACTTTTGCCAAGATAAATGGCGAACAATTCACCGGGTTTATCCTTGAGAAAGGATATGAAGGTATATCGCTTGGGAAGGAAGAAAAGAAAATGGGAATAAAAGGTTCATCAACAAGGGCATTGATACTTGATAATGTCAAAGTCCCGGTTGAAAATGTCCTCGGTGAGATAGGAAAGGGGCATAAGATTGCGTTTAACATACTTAACATTGGGAGGTTTAAACTTGGGGCTGGCGTCATCGGTGGAGCAAAAGCGGTAATAACCGAATCGGTTAGATATGCTAAGCAAAGGAAACAATTTGGAAAACCGATATCCGACTTCGGTTTGATAAAGCATAAGATTGGAGAAATGGCTATAAGGACATTTGTTGGGGAGAGCATGGTTTATAGGACAGCTGGTTTAATTGATGGGATTCTCTCTGGCATAGATAAGTCAAAGCCGGAAGCAAGTGAGATGATGTTGAAGGGAATTGAAGAATATGCGGTTGAATGTTCAATTATAAAGGTTTACGCTTCGGAAATCCTTGATTATGTGGTTGATGAGGGTGTCCAGATATTTGGTGGATATGGTTATATAGAAGAGTATCCGGTTGCGAGGGCTTATAGGGATTCAAGGATTAATAGGATTTTTGAGGGGACAAACGAGATAAATCGCCTTGTCATAACAGGGATGTTGTTAAAACGAGCGATGAAAGGTGAATTGCCTTTGATACCAGCTGCGCAAAAATTGACAGATGAAATAATGGGATTTGGTTCAGCTGAAGAAGAGACAACTGGAATTTTCGCAGAGGAGAAGAAAATGTTAAGATCAGCGAAGAAAGCTGGTCTATTTGTGGCTGGACTTGCGGTTCAAAAATATATGACCAAACTTGAAGATGAAGAGGAAATAATCGGAAGGATAAGTGACATAATCATGGAGATTTACGCTATGGAAAGCGTGATTTTAAGGGTTGAGAAAATGCTCGCTCGCTCTGTGAAAGAGCCGATGGATGTTTATATTGACATTGTTAAAGCTTTTGTAAATGATGCGGTGATACGAGTTGAAACATACGCAAAGGAAATCTTATCAGCTGTCGCGGATGGGGATATGCTTAGAACTTATTTGACCGCTTTGAGAAGGTTGATAAAACACACACCGGTTAACACAATAGCCATTAGAAGAAGGATCGCTGATCATCTCATAAATGCCGAAAGATATGCTTTGTGAAAAATTAAATCATCAATTAGACGATGTTTCAAAGATTTGAAAATCTAATCACTCCCATTGCGATATTTATCATTGGGATTATAATTGGGATTATCGTTGAAAGGGTTATACTTAACAAACTTTACAAGCTCGCTCAGAAGACGAAGTGGGAGGGTGATGATATAATAATTGCTTCACTTCGTGGATGGATCATATTTTGGTTTGCGCTTGCTGGTTTAAATGCAAGTGTTCTCTTGCTTGGGCTTAAGTCCGAAACAATGGGATATATACAGAAGTTTATAATGATTTTTTACATTTTTTCAGTGACGATGGTTCTTGCCAAAATAGGCGTTGGCTTTGTCAATATGTATAGTAGGAAAGCCAAAGATGTTTTGCCTTCAACAAGTTTGTTCGTGAATTTGACAAGGATTGTAATTATTGGGATTGGAATACTTGTTATATTGCATTCACTTGGGATTTCAATCGCTCCTCTTTTGACAGCACTTGGGATTGGAGGATTGGCTGTGGCGCTTGCTTTACAGGATACGCTTTCAAATTTATTTGCTGGCTTGCATATCTTGATGACAAGACAAATAAAACCCGGGGATTATGTCCGACTTGAATCTGGGGAGGAAGGTTTTGTTGTTGATATAACTTGGAGAAACACGACGATAAGAGAGCTTCCGAACAATTATATCATTGTTCCGAATTCAAAACTTGCTCAAGCGATAGTCAAGAATTATTACATGCCTGAGAGAGAAATGTCAGTCGTAATACAAGTTGGCGTAAGTTATGACAGTGACCTTGAAAAGGTGGAGAAGGTTACAATTGAAGTGGCAAAGGAGGTTATGCGCGAGGTCCCCGGGGGTATTCCTGAATTTGAACCATTCATAAGATACCACACTTTCGGGGACTCAAGCATTAATTTTTCTGTTATATTGAGATGTCGCGAGTTCACGGATCAATACATAATCAGGCATGAATTCATAAAAAGGTTACACAAGCGATACCGCCAAGAGGGGATAGTGATTCCGTTCCCAATCAGGACGATTTACATCAACAGAAGTGACACTTAAACATCAAAATAGAGCATAAATTCATATGGATGCGGTCTCATCCTCATTGGATTCACTTCCTTTTCCCATTTATACTTTATCCACGCCTCTATGACATCTTCCGTGAAGACATCACCGCGGAGAAGAAACTCGTGGTCTCTTTCAAGTGCTTTAAGCGCTTCTTCAAGCGAGCCGGGTGTTGATGGTATGTTTTTTAACTCCTCGGGTGGAAGCGAATAAATGTCCTTATCAAGCGGTTCACCTGGATCAATTTTATTTATTATACCATCAATTCCTGCCATAAGCATAGCTGAAAAAGCAAGGTAAGGATTGCAAGAGCCATCAGGGAATCTGACTTCAATTCTTTTTGCTTTGGGGCTTGATGAATAAGTAGGTATGCGAATTGCTGCGCTTCTATTTCTTTGTGAATAGGCAAGATTAACTGGGGCTTCAAAACCCGGGACAAGCCGTTTATATGAGTTTGTCGTTGGATTTGTAAAAGCACATAGAGCAGGTGCATGTTTTAAAATCCCGCCAATGTAATAAAGGGCGATCTCACTTAAATTCGCATATCCATTTCCGTAAAACAATGGCTGACCATTTTTCCATAAGCTCTGGTGACAGTGCATACCAGAGCCATTATCTCCAAAAATTGGTTTTGGCATGAAAGTAGCTGTTTTACCATGTCTTCTTGCAACATTCTTAACAATGTATTTAAATATCAAAAGATTGTCAGCGCATTTGACGAGTGGAGCGAAGCGGAAATCAATCTCGCATTGCCCGCCAGTGGCAACCTCGTGATGTTGAGCTTCAACTTGTAAACCGCATTGTTCCATTATTAAAACCATCTCATTCCTTATGTCATTTAAAGAATCGGTTGGTGGCACAGGGAAATACCCTTCTTTATATCTGGGTTTATACCCGAGATTTGGTTTTTCATCTCTTCCTGAGTTCCATTGACCTTCAATTGAGTCAATGTAATAATATCCCTCGTGCGCATTTTGATCAAAGCGAACATTATCAAAGATGAAAAACTCCGCTTCTGGACCAAAATAAACAACATCAGCTATACCCGTTGATTTAAGATACGCCTCTGCCTTTTGAGCTATATATCGTGGACACCTTTCGTATTTTTCTTTTGTTATTGGGTCATATACATCACAAATTAAGCTTAAGGTTGGTACCTCTATAAACGGATCAATGAAAGCAGTCGTCGGGTCTGGAATTACAAGCATATCGCTTTCGTTTATACTTTTCCAGCCCCTGATGCTTGAACCATCAAACCCAAAACCATCTTCAAACGAACTTTCAGTTAACTCATGGACTGGGACGCTGAAGTGTTGCCATTGTCCTGGGAAATCCATAAACTTCAAATCAATCATTTTAATTTTGTGTTCCTTGATAATCCTGAAGATGTTTTCAATTGCTTCGCTTTTCATGCGTTTTTGACCGTTTTGTTTTTGATTAATTATTATTTCTCATCAGAAATTTTTATTCTTGTCGTCTCTTTAATCGTTGATAAAACTATATTTGTCCTTGTGCCAGTGACCCCTGGCCAGGATTGAATTCTTGCGAGGAGTTTTTCAAGTGTTGATGTGTTTTTGGTTTTTACTTTAAGTAAATGCGAACCTTCACCGGTGATTGAATGGCACTCAAGTATCTCGTCAACTTCCATCACACGCTCAATGAAAAGCGGGTAATTTTTTGATGAATCAATGCTAACAAACACAAACGCAGTTATATCTTTACCAAGTTTTTTTGAGTCAAGGATAGCTGTATAACCCTTTATAACTCCGGCATCTTCAAGTTTTTTCATTCGTTCACTTACCGATGGAACTGATAGCCCTGTGGCTTGAGCGATTTCATTTCTTTTCATTCTGCCATTTTTTTGGAGCAAATCCAAAATTTTAAGGTCAATATCATCAAAATTAATCATTTTTTAGGATAAATTTTATTTTAAGCTAATTTTTTAAGGAAAAAATCGCACTTAATATAATAAAATTGGATGAAATTGTCAAGTGTTTTTATAAGTCCGTGGTCGGTTTTGATTTCCCCAAACGTTGTTTCGTTTTCTTGCAACAAAGCAACTTTTTTCGTAAAATTGTCTTTGGAAGACAAATAAATCAACTCCCTTGTGATGAGAAAATTAATTTTCCTTTTGTTTTTTGCGAGTGTGCCTAATTTTGCCGATAATTTCGTTTATGTTATAAAAGTTGAAGGCACGATAAATCCGGCTACCGCTGAGTATATATCAAGTTCAATAAAGAAAGCAACGGAAGAGGGCGCCGAGTGTCTTGTTATAGAACTTGACACTCCTGGGGGATTGCTTGAATCAACAAGAAGCATTGTAAAGTCAATTCTTTCAGCCGAGATTCCTATTGTAGTTTTCGTTTATCCATCCGGGGCGAGAGCTGGTTCAGCGGGTGTTTTTATAACGCTTTCGGCTCATATTGCGGTTATGGCTCCGGGGACAAATATCGGCGCAGCTCATCCGGTCGGAATCGGCGGTATGGGTGATACTTCAAAGGTGATGGAGCAGAAGATAACCAATGACGCTGCAGCTTTTGTTAGAACCATCGCGGAAAAAAGAAATAGAAATGTTAAGTGGGCTGAAAAAGCCGTCCGAGAAAGCATATCCTCAACCGAGACGGAAGCTTTAAAGGACAGCGTCATTGATTTGATAGCTAAGGATTTAAATGACCTCCTTGACAAAATTGACGGTAGGAAGGTTAAAATTGATTCTGGTGAAAAAATTTTACGCACAAAAGATGCCAAAGTTAAGTTTGTTGAAATGAACTGGCGTGAAAAGCTTCTTGCGTTGATAAGTGATCCGAATATAGCCTATATACTTCTCTTACTTGGGATTTATGGGATTTTGTTTGAACTTTATAATCCAGGAGCAATTTTCCCTGGAGTTATAGGAGCTATTTGTTTGATACTTGCCTTTTACTCTTTGCAGGCACTGCCGATAAACTACGCTGGGCTTGCCCTGATAATACTTGGCATAATTTTGCTTTTACTTGAGATAAAAATTGTAAGTCATGGGCTTTTGACAATTGGCGGTGCCATTTCCCTTTTACTCGGTTCAATAATGTTAATAAACTCTCCGTTTGAGCTTATGCAGATTTCTTTAACCGTGATAATAACGGCGGTTGCTTTGACCGTTCTTTTCTTTCTTTTTGCCATAGGTATGGCTTTGAAAGCTCAAAGAAGAAAACCGACCACGGGGAAAGAGGCTCTAGTTGGAGAGAAGGGAATAGCTCTTACAAAGTTTAAGCCAGCATCAAACGGTTGGGCTACAGGACAAGTCAGAGTGCACGGCGAAATATGGAAAGCGATGAGTCAAGATGTTATAAATCCAAATGAAGAGATAGTTGTTCAAGGCATTGAAGGGTTGACATTAAAAGTTGCAAAGAGCGACAAACAAAAATAAAAAATTAAAGCTGGAGGATTGCTATGACAATATCACTTTTGACTGTAATCATTGTTTTTTTGATCATCATACTTTCAAGCGCAATAAGAGTTCTGCGTGAATATGAGAGAGGTGTCATTTTCCGACTTGGTAGGTTGATCGGAGCTAAAGGACCTGGGCTTATACTTTTGATCCCGATAGTTGATAGAATGGTTAAGGTCAGCTTAAGGACAGTCGCCTTAGATGTCCCACCTCAAGATGTTATAACAAGGGACAATGTTTCAATAAAGGTGAATGCTGTTGTTTATTTTAGAGTTGTTGACCCTGAGAGAGCGATCGTTGAAGTTGAAGATTATCTTTACGCCACATCTCAGCTTTCACAGACAACTTTGAGAAGTGTCCTTGGACAAAGCGAACTTGATGAAATACTTGCTGAGAGGGAAAAGATCAATCAGAATCTACAGCAAATAATTGATGCGCACACCGATCCTTGGGGTATTAAAGTTTCAATGGTTGAGATCAAGCATGTTGATTTACCTGCTGAGATGCAGAGGGCTATGGCAAGGCAGGCGGAAGCAGAAAGGGAAAGAAGAGCTAAGGTGATAAGTGCCGAAGGAGAATATCAAGCTGCACAGCGACTTGCCGAAGCTGCACAAATCATTGGACAATATCCGACGGCAATTCAATTGAGATTTTTGCAAACGCTCTCGGAGGTCGCATCTGAAAGAAATTCAACGACGATCTTCCCTATCCCAATTGAGCTGATAAGACCCTTTATTGAAGCTGGGGACAAGAAAAAATAAAAGGGATTTTATAAAGATTGAATTTACTTGTTGTTGGTTCAATAGCGCTTGACACAATTGAAACACCTTTTGCAAGTGTGTCTGAAACCCCTGGTGGTTCAGCACTATATATATCAATCTCGGCAAGCTACTTCACCGATTCAATAGGTCTTGTTGGTATAGTTGGAGATGATTTCCCCAAAGATGTAATTGATGAACTAAAACAAAGAAATGTAAACCTTAGTGGACTTAAAATAGTCCCGGGTGAAAGAACTTTCAGATGGGCTGGGAAATATCACTATGATATGAACACAAGGGAGACGATTTACACCCAACTCAATGTTTTTTCTGACTTTGACCCTATTATACCTGATCATTTTAAATCAAGTAAATACATCTGCCTTGGGAACATTGATCCAGTCCTTCAGATGAAGGTTTTAAATCAAGTTCGGAGTCCTAAACTTGTCATAGCAGATACTATGAATTTTTGGATTGAACGAAAGTTTGATGAGCTTCTTGAGACATTAAAACATGTAAATGTGCTGATTGTAAATGATGCGGAAGCCAGGCAAATTGCCAGAGAGCCGAATTTGATAAAAGCCGGTAGAAAAATTTTAAAACTTGGTCCCGATGTCGTGATAATAAAGAAGGGGGAACACGGCGCTGTTCTTATGATTGATAATGCGATTTTTTCAGCTCCAGCTTACCCAATTGAGGCAATTCAAGACCCAACCGGGGCTGGTGATACATTTGCTGGTGGGTTTGCCGGATGGCTTGCGAGGACGGATGATGTTTCTGAGAAAAATTTGAGAAGAGCTGTCATTTATGGGAGCGCAATCGCTTCGTTCTGTGTTGAGGACTTCGGAATTAACAGAATTAGGAAACTTTCATGGGAGGATATACAAAAAAGATTTAGGGCTTTTAAGGAGATGACAAGTTTTGAGGTTGATTGAGCAATACATGATTTACTAACAAAGTTGAATGAGAAGGTGAAAAAGTTTCAAATTTTATTTTTGTTAATTTTTTTAAGCACAAATTCACCAATGGTATTTCCCTCGGAGAAAAAATTTCTTATCAACGGTGAACCCACATTTACAGGGCTTGATGCGGGGATGTTTCAAGATACCAACACGAGAATTAAAATTGACCTTTCCGGAAAATGGCTCGCTAAGGTTGAGAACAAATGGATTGAAATACAAGTACCATCAGCATACGACTTCACAGGGGATGTCACTTTCAGAAAAAATTTTAACCTATCTGATTCAATCTTGAATAACATGACGCTTTTTCTTGTCTCTTACGGGATAAATTATGAGTGTGAGATATTCATCAACGGTCAGTTTTTGTCAAGTCATATTGGTGGTTACACATCGTTCGTTGTAAAAATCCCAGACAGGATGTTGAATTTCGGAGACAATGTGATTGAGATAAGGGTTAGTAATAAACTTAACTCAAGGACTACTATTCCATTGAGGCACCAAGTTTGGGCGTGGAGAAATTACGGTGGGATTTTTCGTGATATCTACATCCTTGCAACTCCGAAGGTTTGGATTGACGACGCAAAAGTTAAATATACATTTGGAAGCAATTACGCTGTTTTGAATGGAGAAATTGAATTATATGTGTCGTCCGTTGAGATTTCAAGGATTTTCCGAGATAAAAATTTTGAACTCAAGCTTCAGATTTTTGAGAGAGAGAATAATACTTTTGTCGCTGAGACGGCACCAGTTAAATTTTTTATTGATGATTCAAGAAGTCAAAAGATCAACTTGCCATTTACTATATATAACCCGAAGATGTGGAGCCCCGAGTCCCCATCACTTTACATTTTGAAATTGATTTTGACGAACTTAGGAAATGTAGTTGATGAGTTTATCATTCTCACCGGGTTTAGGGATGTGAAAATTTTAAATGGCGACATTTATTTAAATGGGAAAAGATTTATTTTTAAGGGAATCTCAAGGCATGAGGACCATCCGAAATATGGCAACTCCCTAACCTATGAGGAGATGGAAAAAGACATAGTTTTGATAAAAAATCTCGGCGCAAATGCAATTCGCCTCGGGCATTATCCCGCTCATCCTTATGTTTTGAATCTTTGCGATAGATATGGGCTTTTCGTCCTTGAGGAGATACCTGTTTGGAATGTTCCCGCTGATATACTGACAGAAGAAAGATATATCTCCTTAGCTAAGGATTATGTCTATGAGATGATAAATCGCGACAAGAATCATCCATCTGTTTTTGCTTGGGGGATAGGAAATGAGTTTGATTCTGCTGAGCCGATCGCAAGAAGATATGTTGAGGAGTTGAGGAAATTTATCCGGGCAATTGATGATAGACCCGTTTATTATGTCTCAAGGATGATAAAAAATGATGTTTGTGCTGATCTTGTTGACATCGCCTGTGTAAATGTTTATATAGATGATTTGAGAAAATTTTCCGAGAATATATCGTTTTGGAAATCAAAATATAAAAATAAACCAGTTGTGATAAGTGAGTATGGCAAAGCTGTTCAACTTGGAAATAGGAATGGGTATTCCGATCCTTTGTCATATGAAAGTCAGGCGAAGTATATACTTGAAAGGTATAGGTTGATTCAAGAGTTTGATTTGGATGGTTCTTTTGTTTGGATTTTTGCTGATTGGAAGGGGGAAAGACCTGTTTTAACTTTGCCGAACAGTGATCGCTATCTTTACACAATGGGTCTTGTATCTTATGATAGATCTGAAAAGCGTCCAGCGTATGAGGTTTTAAAAGCCCTTTACACCGAGGGGAAAATCCCAGCACTTCCAATTGGTGATTATTCAGAGCCTATTCCGACAGTTTATACCATCATAGGAATTATCTTGCTTCTTTCTCTTTCTTATATCTATTACTCATATCGCTGGTTCAGAGAGAATCTTAACAGGGCTCTTTTCAAGCCGTATAACTTTTTCGCAGATGTCAGAGATCAGTATTTAATTTCAAGCGGACAGACGACGATACTTTCGCTTATCTTATCTTCAACATTTGGGATTTTCATTGCTGGCGTTTTGAACCGATTAAAGCAGAATGAATATCTTGATTATATTCTGACACATTTTATATTCGTTGACCAACTGAAAGTGAAGTTGATTTCAATCATTTGGGACCCGCTTTATTCTTCAATTTTCTTTTCAATTTTATCTTTCGTTTCAATTCTATTTATCGCTCTTTTGATTCAATTTTTCTCAACCTTTGTTAAGGTGAAAGTTTACCCCAGCCATTCGTATTCGGTTGCTGTGTGGTCATTTTTGCCTTTGATATTTTTAATCCCAATTGATATGATTTTGTACAGGGTGATAAATGGATTTGGGTCGGGTTTGGTGATCGTTTTAATTGGGGTTTTCGTTTGTTTGATTTCTTTTGTAAGGTTGGTGAAAGGGATTGCGATAATTTATGAGGTTAAGCAGTTGCGTGTTGGCGTTGTTTCCGTTGCATTGATTTTAGTTGTTTTAGGTTTCATATTGCTTTATTATAATTATAAGTTTTCGTCCTTTGCATATTTGAAGTTTTTTCTGAACATTTTGAATAGCACAAAGTAAAAAGAAAAAGTTATGGGGTTAGATGTATCTATCACGGCTTGAGATATTTGGTTTTAAATCTTTTGCTCAAAAGGTTGAATTGAAATTTAACGGTGGTATAACTGCTATAGTTGGACCAAACGGTTGTGGCAAGACAAACATAGTTGATGCGATAAGGTGGGTGCTTGGCGAACAAAGAACGAGCGTGTTAAGGAGCGACAAGATGGAAGATGTTATCTTTAACGGAACTAAGTTTAGGAAACCGCTCGGTATGGCTGAGGTCTCAATTACAATTCAAAATACCAAAGGAATACTCCCGATGGAATACTCAGAGGTGACGATAACGAGACGTCTTTTCAGATCTGGGGAAAGCGAGTATTTAATTAACAAGGTCCCTTGCAGGTTAAAAGATATAATTGACCTTTTTGCTGACACTGGCATGGGAGCAAACGCTTATTCTGTCATTGAGTTGAGGATGATTGAGACGCTGTTGAGCGATAAAGCTGAGGAAAGAAGAAAACTTTTTGAGGAAGCAGCTGGCGTGACGAAATATAAACAGAGAAGAAAAATAACCTACCGAAAACTTGAAGATGTTAAAAATGACCTTTCAAGGATAAATGATATAATCCGCGAAGTTCAAAAAAATGTAACTTCGCTTGAAAGGCAAGCCAAAAGAGCTGAAAAATATAATCAAATAGCAGAGGAATTAAAAGCAAAGGAAATTGAACTACTTGAGCGGGAGTTCTCAGAATTAAAGAGGAACTTGATTTACCTTGAGGAGACATTGGAAGTTGAAAAAAATAAAAGATATGATGTTGGAACATCATTGAACCAGGGGGAACAACTTCTTGATGTTTTAAAAGGTGAGTTGAGAACGCTTGAGCTTCAAATTGATGAGATCTATTCAAAGATTGAAAGTAAGACAAAAGAGTTAAGTTCAGCCGAGCAGGAAATAGCTCTTTTGAGGGAGAGAAGGAAGTTGGCAATTGAAAGGATTGAAAAAATATCAAATGAAAAAACGGAACTTCAACAGCAACTTTACGATCTGAATCAGCTCCTTGTTGAGAAAAAGTTAAAACTTGATGCTATTTTATCCGAGAAGGAGAAATTACAATCCCAGTTTTACGAAAGGAAAAGAGCGCTTGATGAGCTCACAAAGTTGGTTGATGGGAAAAGATCAGAATTAAAGCGGTTAAATGAGATGTTGATTGAAAAAATAAGCTCTATTTCCTTGAAGAGGAATGAGATTGAGAAGATGAAGGCGAGAATGGAAAACTTAAAGGGGCGACTTGAAATTTTGAGCGATGAGAAGACCTCGTATGAAAATGAGGTGAAGTCCGCTGAAGAAGAGTTGAACTCGCTTCTTGCGAAAAAAGCCTTTCTGGTAAATGAGCTTGCAAATGCGGAAAGGATACTTAAAGAAAAGGAAAACCTTCGGGATAAGTTAAGGATTGAGGTTGAGGAACTTCAAAAGAAATCTTTTGCTATCCAAAACGAGATAGGGAAGAGAATTTCAAAGATTGGTTTCTTGAGGGACTTGCTTGAGAAACATGTTGATTTGTCGGAAGGAGCTCAGTTTCTCGTTCAAAATTATAATTCAAACTTTAAGAGCGTTTCTGATGTGATTGATGTTGATCCACAGTTTTCATCCGCCATTGAGTCGGCACTTGGTGAATCGGCTGGTTATCTTATAGTTGATACTGTTGACGAGGCTGAAAAGGCAATTGAGGTTTTAAAGGCACAAAATAAGAGCAAGGTTACATTCATATGTCTTGAAAAAATCCCTGAAAATTACGCTTCTAATTTCCCGGTGAACGGAGATGGTATCATTGGGTGGGCAAGTGAGATGGTGCTGTGTGATAAAAAGTTTAAAAAGGTTATTGATTTACTGCTTGATGATTACCTTTTGGTCAAGGATAAGCAAAGTGCGATAAATGCTTTGAGAAAGTATGGGAGCGTTAAGTGTGTTACGCTTGATGGGGAAATTTTCACGGATGAGGGTTTGATAAAAGGAGGTAGCGCAAATGGCTCGACGCAGAGCGTCATAGGTAAGCGAAGACAAATTGAAATTCTTGAAGGTGAAGTGGCGAAACTTAAAAAAGAGCTTTCAAGCATTCAATCTGAAATAGAACATAAAAGCAGTGAGATTGAGGAGATAAATTTGAAAGGATTATACGATGCGATCAGGGAAATTCAGGGTGCTGTTTCAGAGGTTGAAAAACTTACAAGTCAAGCGGAATATAAGAAAGAAAGGGCGAGGAGAAGCATTGATGAAATTGAAAGGGAAAGAGATGAACTTGAAAGGGAAATTAATTCGGTTGCAGATGTTTTGTCAAAGCTTGAACCTGAAATTGGAGGTCTTGAAATGGAAAAGGAGGAGATTGAATATAATCTTTCTTCCGCAACTGCTGAGTTTGAGATGTTGGAGAGAAATTGGAGCGAGAAGGCGGAGGCGATTTCAGAACTTAACATAAGGCTCATCTCAATTGAAAATGAGGAAAAAAACATTGAACTTGAGATAAAACGGATAAAGGAGGATATATTTAAAATATCAAAGCGTATAAACGATTATGAAGTGGAAAGCGAAGCGAATAAAGCTCACATTGAGGAGATAGATTTGAACCTTTCTGAACTTGGAGAAAAACTTTCATCTCTTGAAAGCGAGGTGACTTCGCTTCGTGGACGATTGAAGGAAATTCAACAACTGCACAGCGACAAGTTAGTTGAAATTCAAATGCTTGAGATGAAAATAAAGGAAGAAAGGGCAAAATATGAAGAATATATCAGCGCTATGCATGACCTTGAGATGAAGATAAACGAGATCAAACTTAGGATGGAAAACTTGAAAAATAAGGCGATGGAGGAATATCAAGTTGAAATTGGGTTTAAGGAGTTTCAAGATGATAAAACATTTAACATTGCTTTGTTGAGGGAGGAGGTGGAGGATTTAAAAGCGAAGCTGAAAGCACTTGGACCTGTCAATTTGCTTGCTTTTGAGGACTATCAGGAGGAAAAGAAACGGCTTGAATTTTTAATTTCACAGAGGGATGATCTCATTGAATCCGAGAAGACATTGACGGAAACCATTGATGAGATTAATACAACAGCACAGAAGAAGTTCCTTGAGACATTTGATAGGATAAAAGAGAATTTCAAGAAGACATTTGTGACCTTATTTGGTCCAGATAGTGAAGCGGACATCAGGCTTGTTCCGGATGAAGATGGGAAAGTTGACCCGCTTGAATCAAGGATTGAGATAATGGCTAGGCCAAAAGGGAAGAGATTGCAATCAATAGACCTTCTCTCAGCTGGGGAAAAGACTCTTACCGCTATAGCTCTTTTGTTTTCAATTTATCTTGTCAAACCAAGTCCATTTTGTGTCCTTGATGAAGTTGATGCGCCTCTTGATGATGCAAATATTGAGAGATTTATAAATCTTCTCAAAAGTTTCTCAAATGATACCCAGTTTATTATAGTCACCCACAGTAAAAAGACGATGGAGGCAGCTGATACTCTTTACGGGGTCACAATGGAAGAGGAAGGCGTTTCAAAAATTGTGTCTGTGAAATTCAAACAAGAAATTGAGGAGAGATGAAAATAAAAGTATTTTGTGATTTTGATGGAACGATAACGAAAAAAGATATCGGGGATTTGTTTTTTGAAACATTCGGGGATAGACAATTTTATCAGCAACTCGTTGAACGCTGGCGTGATTATGAGATATCGTCCAAAGAGATGTGGGAGGAGATAGCTAAAAAGGTTAATGTCAATGAGACGGAAGCAGTTGAATTGATAAATTCACAGGAGATTGACCCGTATTTCGTTGATTTCGTTAAATTTTGCAAAGACAACGGGATAGATCTCTTCATTCTAAGCGATGGTTTTGATTTTTATATTTCAAAGATACTTGAAAAATACGGTTTATCTGAATTGAAGTTTTTCTCAAATAGATTGAGAATTGATGGAGGTAGGGTAAATCTTGAGTTCCCATATCCTGATTCAGTTTGCAGGATTTGTGCGAATTGTAAGCGAAATCACATGTTAACGCTTTCGGGCGATGATGATGTGATTATTTACATTGGGGATGGTTATTCGGATAGATGCCCCGCTGAATATGCGGATGTCGTTTTTGGAAAGAAGGAATTGTTAAAGTTTTGTCGTGAGAGAAATATCCCTGTTTATGAATTTGAGACATTTAAAGATGTCATTGAGCAGTTTCAACGCTTCATAAGTGGGAGGAAGAAATTGAGAAAGAGGTGGAGGGCTGAATTGAAAAGGCGAGAGATTTTCATGAGAGAATAAAAAGAGGATAAATCGTGTCGGGTGATTTCAGACAAAAAATTTTCTCATATCGGAGTTATACGCCGATACCTTTTTTGATAGTTATGCTTGTATTTGCAAAGCCAACCTTTTGGAGCTTGTTGATAGGTTTTTTAATTGCGCTTGTCGGTGAGTTGATAAGATTTTGGGGCGTTGGATATGCCGGTGGTGAAACGAGAACGACCGGACCAGTTGGCGGAAGTAAACTCGTGACAAATGGACCCTACGCATATGTCAGAAACCCGTTGTATTTGGGAAATATGTTGATTTACCTTGGTTTTGGTGTTATGTCAATGGCTTTGTTTCCTTATTTTCAAATCATCGGCTTGATTTATTTTTTCGTCCAGTATTATCTCATTGTTACGCTTGAGGAAGATTATCTAAGTAAAGCTTTCCCCGATGAGTATGCTTTGTATATAAAGCATGTCCCGAGGTTTATACCGAGGTTAAAAAGGTATGAGTTCGCTTCAAATTTTAAATTTGACATCAAAGAAGCGTTAAAGTCGGAGAAAAGGACTTTGCAAGCATTTTTTCTTGTAGTTGCCTTGAATATTTTGATTTTCATTTTCAAAACAAGTTGAGGTTTATATTTGTCTAAAATGGCGAAGAAATTAATGGTTATAGCTGGGGAAGCATCTGGGGACCTACACGCAAGTAAAGTGATATGTGCGCTTAAAAGATTGAACCCGGAAATTGAAATTTTTGGGGTAGGCGGTGAAAAGATGAAAAGGTGTGGAGTTGATCTCATCTATGATATATCTGAGATAGCGGTAATCGGTTTTGTTGATGTGTTTAAAGGTTATGTTAAGTTCATTGAGCTTAAGGATTTGTGTGAATCAGCTCTGATTGAGCGAAAGCCAGATGGCGTTCTTCTTGTTGATTATCCTGGGTTCAATTTAAGATTTGCGAGGTTTGCGAAAAAGAACGGAATAAAAGTTTTTTATTATATAGCACCTCAAGTGTGGGCGTGGGGGAGAGGGAGAGTTAAGGTGTTGAAAAAGTTCGTTGATAAACTTTTCGTGATTTTTAAATTTGAGGAAAGTTTCTTTAAAAGTTATGGTGTTGAAGCTGAATTCGTGGGGCATCCACTTCTTGAAGATATAGCTAAGGTAGAGAATCTTGATGTTGATTTTCTCCTTTCAAAATATGGAATTGAACCCAACAGAGAGGTCGTCTCTTTTTTCCCAGGGAGCAGGATCGGAGAAATAAGGTTGATGTTTAATACGATGCTTGAAGTTGGAAAAATTTTGAAGGAAAAGTTTGGGGTTGAGGTCGTTTTCAGCAGGGCTAAGACGATTTGTGAAGATGAATTTTTTAAAATCGGAGGCGAAGATGTTAAGTTTTTTAAGTTTGTTGATGAGCCGCATGCTTTGCTCAAGATGTCAAAGGTTGCTGTCGTAAAAAGTGGAACCACATCTCTTGAAGCGGGGATTCTCGGGATTCCCATGGTGGTTTGCTATAAGACATCGGCTTTGAATTATTTTATCGGGAAGTTGCTTGTGAAAAAGGATGTAATTGAAAGCATCGCACTTCCAAATATAGTTCTCGGGAAGGAGGTTGTCCCTGAACTTATTCAAAATGATTTCACAGTTCAAAGAGTTTTTGAGCTCGTCAAAAGATATCTTGAGGACGAGAAATTTTTTAGTGAGGTGAGGGGTGAGCTTTTAAAGATAAAGGAAATCCTTAAATTTGATTTTGGATATAAGACGACCTCTGAGATTGTGGCTGAAAAAATTCTTTCTATGTTATGACAATAGCAGGGATGAAAATCTGGCGCAGATTGAGGTTTTTGCTTTTACCTTTTTCACTGATTTACTGGTTGGTTATTTCGTTAAGAAATTTATTTTATGATTTCGGCATATTTCGGATAAAGACGCTTCCAAGACCAGTTATATCTGTTGGGAACATCACTGCTGGTGGGACTGGAAAAACGCCGATGGTTGAATGGATTGCGAAATTTCTAAGCCAAATGGGGAAAAATGTTGCGATTTTGAGCAGAGGGTATGGTAGAAGGACTGAGGGTTTTGTGCTTGTAAGTGATGGAAATAGGATTTTTTCAGGAGCGGATGAATGTGGGGACGAACCGTTTCAGATGGCTTTAAAATCTGTTGATAAAGGATTGAATTGGATCATTGCCGTTTGCGAAAATAGATTTGAAGCGGGAAGAAAACTACTTGAAAAATTTGAAATTGATGTTTTTATACTTGATGATGCTTTTCAAAGAAGGGACATAAATCGCGATGTTGACATTTTGCTGATTGATGATGAATCTGTGAAGGAATTTTTAATCCCGGCTGGTTTGAAGCGGGAGCCGATGAGTTCGCTGAAAAGAGCCGATGTGGTTTGTGTTCAAGGTTTGGAGGGATGGAGCGCGTTTGAAAGATATATTAGAGGTGAAAACGTTGTAAGATGTGTTTTTGGGTATAAACTTCTTGAAATACGGAAATTTTTTGATTATATTTTACTTGAAAAGCCATTTGAAGGTAAAAAAGTCATCGCTTTTTCAGGAATAGGAAAACATAAAAATTTTTTAAAACTATTGAAAGATAATAAATTTTTGATTCTAAAGGATTTTGAGTTTCCCGACCATTACAGGTATAGCAAGGATGACATTAAGAGAATAATAAGACAAATGGAGTTGGTTGGTGCTGAAATTGTTTTGACGACTGAGAAAGATTATGCGAGATTGTATGAAATGAAGGATTTAAAAGATTTTCCTTTTTTTTATTCGGTTATTGAGGTTGAGTTCTACAGTGGGGGTGAAGAATTAAAGCAAAAAATTTTGGGGTTGGTGAGATGATTAAGATAGGGGTTTCTTATTGTGATAGCAAACTTGAGAATTATTTGAATTGGCTCAAGAGGTCACCTGTGGGAGTTGAACCAGTGATTTTATCTTATAAAGAACTTAACTCTGATGATTTGAGAAAATGTGATGGTTTAATTTTAACGGGCGGTGATGATGTTCACCCTGAATTTTATGGTGAGCCGGAGCGCGAGGGTGACAAATACAACCGTGAAAGGGATTGGTTTGAATTTAAGCTTCTTGACATTGCTTTTTCAAGGAATTTGCCGATACTTGGGATTTGTCGTGGTTTGCAGATAACGAATGTTTATTTGAGGGGGAATTTGGTTTTTGACATTCAAACTGTTATAGGGACAAACCATCGCAAGGATGAACAAACCGGGGAAGATCGCTTGCATGATATTTTCGTAATAGATGATTCAAAGCTTTTCAATATAGTCGGTGAGAAGAGAGGGACGGTTAACAGCAGTCATCATCAATCGGCTGATAGGTTAGGCGAGGGTTTGAGAGTTAATGCTAAGTGTGAAGATGGGGTCATAGAGGGTCTTGAGTGGGAAGGTGATGATAGGTTTGTTATGCTTGTGCAGTGGCATCCCGAGAGGATGAGAGATTTTAACAGTGCATTTTCAAAGAAGTTGCTTGAGTCATTTATAAGTTCAATTTTACAAAAATAAATTTAAGGAGGAGGGTTAAATGCCGAAGAAATATGTTTATTTTTTTGGTGGAGGAAAAGCTGAGGGAACTGCTGAAATGAAAAATTTACTTGGTGGGAAGGGAGCAAACCTCGCTGAGATGACAAACATTGGATTGCCCGTTCCGCCTGGCTTTACAATCACAACGGAAGTTTGTAGCTATTATTACAAGCATAATCAAACTTATCCAAAGGGACTTGAGGAACAAGTAAAGAAAGCCCTTGCAAAGGTTGAGAAACTTGTTGGGAGGAAATTTGGTGACCCTAAAAACCCTCTTCTCGTCTCCGTTAGGTCAGGTGCTCCGGTCTCAATGCCAGGGATGATGGATACGATTTTAAATCTCGGGCTTAATGATGAGACCGTTAAGGGTTTAATTGAACAGACAAAAAATGAGAGATTTGCCTGGGATGCATATCGTAGGTTTGTTCAGATGTATGGTGATGTTGTTTTAGGTTTGAAGCCGGAGACAAAAGAGGAAATGGACCCGTTTGAAGTTTTGATTGAAAAGAAGAAAAAGGCGAGGGGAGTTGAACACGATGTTGAACTTACAGCTGAGGATTTGAAAGAGCTTGTATATGAGTTCAAAGAATTGATAAAGAAAAGAAAAGGGGTTGATTTTCCTGAAGACCCATGGGAGCAACTTTGGGGAGCGATTGGTGCGGTGTTTCGTTCTTGGATGAATCCAAGAGCGGTTGCATATAGAAAGATTTACAATATCTCCGATGATATGGGAACTGCTGTAAATGTGCAGACGATGGTTTTTGGGAATATGGGTGATGATTCTGGGACCGGTGTTGCTTTCACAAGAAATCCCGCAACCGGGGAGAATGAGTTTTACGGTGAGTTCTTGATGAATGCCCAGGGTGAGGATGTAGTTGCTGGAATAAGAACTCCATTACCAATTGAGAAACTTAAGGAGGTAATGCCGAATGTTTATGAGCAGTTGCTCAAGGTGAGGCAAATCCTTGAGAGCAGATTAAAGGATATGCAAGACATTGAATTTACCATAGAGCGTGGAAAACTTTACATGTTGCAGACACGCGCTGGGAAAAGAACTGGTTTTGCAGCTGTTAGGATAGCGGTTGATATGGTTGAGGAGGGTTTAATAACCAAAGAAGAGGCATTGTTGAGGATAGAGCCGGACGCTTTAAATCATCTTTTAAGACCAATTTTTGATGCAAAGGAAAAAGAAAGAGCAATAAAAGAGGGGCGTTTATTAGCCAAGGGTTTGCCAGCAGGACCTGGAGCAGCAACTGGGCGGGTTGTTTTCCATTCTGAAGATGCCGAAGAGTGGGCAAGGCGCGGGGAGAAAGTTATTTTAACAAGGATTGAAACATCACCAGAAGACATAAGAGGGATGTATGCAGCGGAAGGGATTTTGACCTCAAGGGGTGGTATGACATCGCATGCGGCTTTGGTTGCAAGACAAATGGGGAAGGTTTGCGTTGTTGGTTGTGGCGCGCTTGATATTGATTATGCGAAGAAGGAAATAAGGGTCAATGGACAGGTGATAAAAGAGGGAGATTATGTTTCAATTGATGGCTCAACTGGGGAAGTTATACTTGGTAAAATAACAACAAAGCCAAGCGAGGTATTGCAAGTTTTGGTTGAAAAAACGCTTGACCCTGAGAATGCGCCTGTATACAAGCAGTTTGAAAAATTGATGAAATGGGCTGATGAAGTTAGAAGGTTGAGAATAAGAACGAACGCTGACCTTCCAAAGCAAGCTGAGATAGCCGTTGCATTTGGAGCTGAGGGTATTGGTTTGACAAGAACTGAGCATATGTTTTTTGAGGGTGATAGGATAGTTTCAATGAGAAAAATGATATTGGCTGACACGAAAGAGGAAAGGGAATCTGCTTTAAATGAGCTTTTGCCTTTGCAAAGACAGGACTTTTATGGGATTTTTAAAGTTATGGGTGATAGACCTGTAACGATTAGAACACTTGATCCACCTTTGCATGAGTTTTTACCACATACGGATGAAGAGATAAAAGAATTTTCTGAAAAGACAGGAATTCCAGAAGAAAAAATCAGGCGAAGGATATCTGAGCTGAAGGAATTTAACCCGATGCTTGGTTTTAGAGGTTGTCGTCTTGGAATTGTTTATCCAGAGATCACTGCTATGCAGACAAGGGCTATAATTGAGGCAGCTTGTGATGTCGCGAAAGAGGGTATTAAGGTGAAACCGGAAATAATGATACCTTTAGTTGGACATGTGAATGAGTTGAAAAATCAAGAAAAGATTGTTCGTGAGGTTGCAGAAAAAGTGATGCAGGAGAAGGGGATAAGGGTTGAGTATTCGGTTGGGACGATGATTGAGGTTCCAAGGGCAGCGATAACGGCTGATGAGATAGCAACCGTTGCTGAGTTTTTCTCGTTCGGGACAAATGATTTAACTCAGATGGGAATGGGGCTTTCAAGGGATGACTATGAGAAGTTTATTTACAAGTATCTTGATCTTGGAATTTACGACAAGGACCCATTTCAAACGATAGATGTCAAGGGTGTTGGTGAGCTTATGAGGATCGGGGTTGAGAAGGGTCGTCTGACAAGACCGGATTTGAAAGTTGGGATTTGTGGGGAGCATGGTGGCGATCCAGCGACGATTGAATTTTGTCATAAAATTGGGCTTGACTATGTCAGTTGCTCACCGTATAGGGTTCCAATAGCAAGATTGTCAGCTGCAAGGGCTGCACTTCTTTATGATGGTTTTAAGAAGAGGGAAATGGTTAAGAGAACTGATAGGAAGGCAGCTAAAAAGGTTAAGGCAACCGCTAAATCAAAGTCAAAAGCTAAGGTAAACAAACGTTAATTCCATGGCGGGGGGTGAATCCCCGCCTTTTTAAATTTAAATAAAATTTTAAAACGCTATGAAACTTTCGGATTTCAGTTATCAGCTTCCGAAAAACTTAATAGCGAAATATCCGGCTGAGCCAAGGGATAGTGCACGACTTCTTGTTCTTGACAGGAAAAGCAGGAAGATTGAGGACAAAGTTTTTACTGATATTGTTAATTATCTTGATCCTGGGGATTCGCTTGTCATCAATGTGTCAAAGGTTTTCCCTGCGAGATTGATAGGTAGAAAAGAGAAAACAGGGGCGAAGATTGAAATTCTTTTGTTAAGGGAGCTAAATCCCGAGGAGCATCTTTGGGATGTTTTAGTTGATCCAGCGCGTAAGGTTAGGATTGGGAACAAAATTTATTTTGGTGAAAACGATGAAGTTTATTGTGAGGTCATTGATAATACGACATCAAGGGGCAGGACGATAAAGTTTCATTATGAGGGTGATTTTTTTAGGTTTGTTGAGAAATATGGTCAAGTTCCTCTTCCGCCATATATAAAAAGACCACCTCAGGAAGAGGACAAGGAGTGGTATCAGACGGTTTATGCAAGTGTTGTTGGGTCAGTGGCTGCGCCAACAGCGGGATTACATTTTACAACGCGACTTTTGAAAAGAATTGAAAAGAAAGGTGTTAAAATCGTTCCGATAATTCTTCACATTGGGATAGGGACTTTTAGAAAAGTTGAAGTTGAGGATTTAAGTAAGCATAGGATGGATTCGGAGTATTTTGAGATTTCTCCTGAGAGTGCAAAGTTGATAAATGAAACGATAGATAAAAAGAAAAGCGTTGTAGCTGTTGGCACAAGCACTGTTAGAGCGCTTGAGTCAAGCGTTACAGCAGATGCCCATGTTAAACCTTATAAAGGTTGGACTGATAAATTTATTTATCCGCCTTACGAATTTAAAATTGTCGACAAACTTATAACGAATTTTCATATGCCTGAGTCAACTCCGCTTATACTTACAGCTGCCTTTGCAGGGCTTGATCTTTTGATGGAAGCTTACAGACACGCGATAAAAAACGGTTATAGATTTTTAAGCTACGGCGACGCAATGCTTATAATCTAAACCTAATTTTCCTCATTCCTTATGAAAACGCTCATCTTTGTTTCCCTCAACATTGTCATTTTTTTAATTTTTGTTCGTCTCCTCAGGCAAAAGAACCTTTTAAGTTATTTTGAATCAGGGCGTTGGTGGATAACTTGGCTTGCGGTATCAGTTATAACTTTGATGGATGAACTCACATCAATTTATTATGCCCCTTTTGAGGCATATAGATTTATTGGGATAAAGGCGATTGTTTACATCGCTTTGACCTCCCTTTTCATTCGCTTCCTTTCAACGCGAATGGTTGAAATTGCAGAAATACTTGAAGTTCATAATATAAAAGGTGGTGGTGTTTATTCATTTTCATATCTTGTCCTCGGACCAACCGCTTCGTTTATTGCGGTGGCTTCAATTCTTGTGACTTATATTTTAACTGCATCAATTTCAACTGTTAGTGCTGTTGAAAACGGCGCTGCTTTCCTTTCGGTTTCACCAGAGATTAAATTCATTCTAAAAATTTTTGTGGTTTGGTTTATAACGGGGCTTAACATCCTTGGCATAAGGGAAAACGCGAGATTTACATTTTTGATTTTCATTTTCGTTTCATTTGTGATTTTGAATTTAATCGCTGGGGGATTTTTGAATTTTTCCTCAAGTTCGCTTGCAAAGGTTTACGAAAGTTATTCGCTCTTTATATCAGATTTGAACGGCGATTCAATTTTTAAATCATATTCAAACGTAATTGCTGGGATTGGTAGTTGCATCCTTGCATATTCGGGTATTGAATCGGTGCTTCAAACAGCTTCACTTGTCAAAAGCTGGCATGATATAAGAAAGGCATATATTTTCCTCGCTCTAACGGTTGGAATAGTGACACCACTTATCGCTTTGTTTGCGCTTTCGTCAGGGATTGAACTTGAAAAGCATGAGACGGATCTGATACCTGCATTTGCAGAGAAAGTTAACGGTTACTGGTTTGGTGTAGCTGTTAGCGTTTTGGCGAGCGTGACGCTTATAATGGCTGTGAACACGGCGATGGTTGCATCATCAGAGTTAATAGAGAAAATCTGCGAGAGATATAACTTCCAATGGTTGATGAAGTTAAATCGTAGGGGCTCGCTTTATAGAATTCACATAATGAATGGTATATTCTACTCATTTATCCTTTTGATAACAAGCGGTAGCCAAGCAGTTCTTGCCGAGATGTATGCGGTTGGTCTTATCGCAAGTTTTGCTATAAATATCGCCTCTTTGTTGATTTACAGGTATTTAATGGGGACGAAGGAAATAACATACCATACTTCAAGGGTTGGGACGCTTGTGCTTTTCATTTTCATAGTGAGCATTTTCATTTATATTGTGTTACATCGTCCTTATGGAGCGATGTTATGGCTTTTTATGACAATTTTCTTCCTTTTGGCTGGATTGAGAATTTCGAAGTTTAGAGCGCCTGAAATTCCTATAAGGCGTGTAACAGATAATCCGATGGACATTGTTTTCACAATTGCTGAAATTGATTCAAATGAGGTTCATATTCACTTTAAAAGACCAAGGGAAAATATAGGGCAGATTGATTCAAATTCAATCTATGTTAGTTTTTATTCGCCACGACTTGATAAGCCGGAGAAAAAATTTCAAAGACATTTTTGGATCGCAATTCAACCGCGAATGAATTTATTTGATATGATAGTTGGATTGTTGAACACAATCAGCTATGATGCGCCCCCAGATAAAAAGATACACATACATTTTGGTTGGCCACTTTCCTCTTGGCTTGATAGAATGTCAACTGGGATAATGGTTTATAACATAATGAATTTGCCGAGAAAATTTCCAAGATTTATCTTTCACATTGATTACCCGGGAAATGAAGAACAAAAAGATGGAGGACCAACTTGAGGGTAACTGCGATAATTCCAGCTGGTGGATATGGTAAACGCATGAGCGCTGGGATACATAAACAGTTGATAGAAATTGCTGGAAAACCGATTTTGGTTCACACGCTTGAAAAATTTCAGAACTGTGATTGTATTGATGCGATAATTATAGCGGTTGCTCCAGAGATCTTGCTTGATGTTGAGCATTTGGTAAAAAAATTTAATTTGACCAAGGTGGTTGAAATAACCGTGGGGGGAAACGAGAGGCAAGATTCGGTTTACAACGCACTTCAGATGATGGTTTATCATTACACTGAAATCGTTGTTGTCCATGATGCGGTTAGACCTTTTATAAGTTGTGAGAAAATTTGTGAGGTTGTATCAGCATGCAAGGAAACCGGTGCAGCTATACTTGCCGTGCGACCGAAAGAAACGGTAAAGCTTGGGGATAGAGATAACTTTGTGGGGCAGACATTAGATAGGGACAAACTTTGGCTTGTGCAGACGCCACAGGCATTTTATTATACGATTTTGCAGAGAGCGTATAAAAAAGCTTATACTGACTCTTTTTATGGCACCGACGACGCTTCACTTGTTGAACGGCTTGGTGTGAAGGTTAAAATTGTTGAAGGGCTTTATGAGAACATAAAAATAACGACGCCTGAGGACATTGAATTTGCAAGGATGATGCTTGAGAGATAAATTTAATGAAAGTTAAAAATTAAAATTTTGGTGATGCTTCGCAGATATATTGAAAAAAATTTCCCAAGTGTAGAAATAAATCGCCTGTCGGTTCCCGAGCGGATCGCTTTGAAACCAATTTATATGATACATCGGATTTTTGCCCGCAGGGTCGGATCGGTTTTTAGAGCTATAATTTTGGGAGCTTTGAAAGATGAAAACACATCATTGATGGAAGAATTTTATCGGTCGCAAGCTCGTCTGGAGCACTCTAATTTGGTCATACTTGATCCAATGTGTGGAGGAGGCACAACCCTAATTGAAGGTTCACGCATCGGAGCTAAAACAATTGGATTTGAAATCAATCCGGTTCCTTGGTTTATCACAAAATGTGAACTTACGATAGTGCCACCAGGAGAACTTAAGAAAGAATTTGAACGGGTTGAGAAAAGTGTTGGGGCAAAAATTAAAGAAATGTATGAAACAATTTGCCCCCATTGCTCAAATACTGCTGAAATTATCTATACCTTCTGGATTAAAACAATAAATTGCCCTAGCTGTCATAAAGAAGTTGAACTTTTTAAAGATTATATCATCACATTTGATAAAAAAGAGCAAAACTACTTTATATTGTGTCCTTCTTGTCACAAGGTAATTCATTACACCCAAAAGCCCAGGGAGAATGAAAAATGTCCACACTGTAATTTTGATTTTAACCCGTTTCAAGGTAGCGTATTGAATAATATCGTTGTTTGTCCCTACTGCTTGGATGAGTTTAGTTTCATTAATGAGTTAAGAAAAAAGGATGAGCCACCATCAATAAAACAATATGCAATTGATGGCTGGTGTCAAAAGTGCAAAGTCAGATTTATCAAAGAGCCCGATGATTTTGATTTAAAAAAATACGAGGCGGTAAAAAGTGAATTTCTTCTGAAAAAGGATAAGCTTTTATTCCCACGGGAAGAAATACCCGATGGTTTTAACACGAATCAAATGAAGAAACATAATTATCGGTTTTGGTATCAAATGTTTAATGAGCGTCAGCTTTTTTCATTGTCTTTACTTCTTGAACAGATAATGAAGATAGAAAAAGAAAATGTACGGGAGGCGTTGTTATGTGCATTTTCCGAAACACTTCGCTCAAATAATTTGTTTTGTTATTATGACCGAAGATGGGCTAAACAATTAACACCTCTTTTTTCAAGGAAGGATTTTGCCCCCGTTTACTTCCCGCTTGAACAAAATGTGTGGGGTGGTAGGTTCGGACGAGGAAACTTCAAACAAACCTTTAACCGTCTTTTAGAAGGCAAACAATATAACCTTATGCCGTTTGAGCGTAAATACATGGGTAAAAAGGTAAAGCGCATTTTTATAGATGAAAAAATCGGAGAAAACCATTGGGAATTATACTGCGTAGATGCAAGAAAAATGGATGAATATGTTAGAGAGAAAGTGGATTTAGTTATAACTGACCCGCCTTATTTTGACAGCATAAATTATTCAGAAGTTTATGATTTCTTTTATGTGTGGCTTCGGATAGCGCTTAAAGATAAATACCCTTATTTTAAACCGACCACAACTCTAAACGATGCAGAGGCTATTGTCAATGAAATTCAAGGTAAAAGTAAGGAAAAATATGTTGCGATTTTGAGTGAAATTTTCCATAAATCAGCTCGGCTTTTAAAGGATGATGGGCTTTTTATTTTCACTTTTCACGATTTTGACGAAGATAGTTGGTGGGATATGTTTGAAATAGTTGAGCAAGCTGGGCTGAAGGTGGTGAAAATACATTTTTACCACGGTGAAAATGTAAGCGCAGGAAGGTTCGGCGGACAAAAAACGGTCTTTGATGCGATATGGGTTTGTAAAAAGAGCAGCAACGATCTCGCTCCGATTCCTTTGAAAAATATAATTCCAAAAGTGAAACAAGAGGTAAAAAAGCTGACAGCGCAGTTTTATCAGGGCAAATTTTTCAAATTGGACACTGGTGATTTGAAAATTTTTGCCCTAGGCAAATTAATTGAGTTTGGTGGCAAAAACCTAACAAGGGAAAAATTAAAGGAAATTGTAAGCATTTTGGTAGAAGACGAAGAATTATTAACTTTTCAAATGCATCATCATACAAAAAATTCAACCGTTCAACTAAATTTGTTTGATAAAGATAAGCAAACCATTGAATTATTAAGAATTGATCGGAAAGCATACCTGGTTGAAGAATAAAAATAAAGTTATCATAAGCCCTGATGTTGATGGTTTCCTTTGCGGTCTTCTTGTTTCCTATTACCTTGATTGGGAAATCGTTGGGTTTTATGATGGTGGGAAAATTTCAACAATTGCATCAACCCTAATAATTTGAGAGACTTTGATAAAATACACGATTTTAAAAGTAAATATCCATTTGGAACAATTCACTTTCTAATTTGCCTTTTAAGTAATATGAAGGTTTCCGTTGAGATACCAAAAAACGCAGTTGGAATAATTATGTTTGCTGATGGCGTGTTTAAAAGTATGAATTGGTTAAAATACTTAAGAGAAAGGGAATTATTTCGTTTTCTTTCCCTTCAAGCACTCGTCTTGAGTATAGTATTGAAAAAGGTTAGCGCCTGTAGCTCAATTGGACAGAGCAGCGGACTTCGGATCCGCGGGTTGGGGGTTCGAGTCCCCCCAGGCGCGCTTAAATTTCCCCTTTCCTTATTCTGAATTCTATATCCCCGCCAGAACTTGAAGCTTTTATTTTCGTCCCAGTTTTAACATCACCTATCCATCCCTTTAACTTATCGTGGTTCTTTTTTTCTAACTTTAAAGGGAAGTCAATTTCAATATCTCCACCAGTAGCATTAAGGTCAACATAAGCGTTTAAATTTGATGGAGCTGATATGATCACATCGCCACCAGCCGTGGAGATTTCCGATTCCCCCATCGCGTTGATAAGTTCAACCTTTACATCGCCACCAGAGGATTTCGCAACGATTGAGCCAGAAAGTTTGCGAACGATTATATCACCGCCAGCTGATTTCGCTTCAAGCTCTCCGTTTATATCGTTTGCGATTATGTCTCCACCTGCTGAACTTAACCTCGCAGACCCAGTGTGATTTTTCAATTTGATATCGCCACCAGCGCAAGAAATTGAAATTTCTCCCTTTAACCCCTCACAATGTGCATCTCCACCGGCTGTTTTAACCTCTGCATTTATGTTCTGTGGGGTGAGGATTTTAAGTTCCGCTTTTTCAATCCCCCACTCGCTTAAAAAATTGAAAAATTTAAATTCCCTCTTGCGTTTGACCTTTATTGTTAAAGTGCCCTCACCTTCTTCAAAATCAACTTTTAAATCTTTTAAATACTTGGATGAACCGCTTGCGTAAAAATTAACATCTACCTCATCGTTTTGATGCGACAGAATACTTACATCAGCGATGTCAGATTCAACAATTAGTTTATACCCCGGCTTTACTTTAAATGTCTTTGAAATTTTTATCTCGTTGCTGAACTCTTGTCTCGGTTCAAACTGGATTTCCTTTGTCTTAATGTTTGAACATAAAAGTAATCCGCCAGCGAAGATAATCCCTGTGAAAATAAAAATAAAGAATTTCGTTCTCATCATACCTTGAAAATTTTTTTATCTCTAAGTTTGAATACGATTCTTTGCTTGGATTGTTACATATCACCCCTCAATTTCACTGGCGGTTTTAAAAGTGTGAAGGAGAGCGTCAATCTGAATAATTAGCTTTTTTTTCTCATACCTTGGTGCAAAGATTGAGCCATCAATGAAATAAATTCTCTTCTGTTTCTCGTCGTAGAAGATATAAGACACAAAAGGACCCCCGCCTGTAAAATCATTAAATCTCCACAAACCTTGAACTCTTATGGCATATCTTCCGTTGAAGTTTACGGGAAAGAAATAAAGATGTTTTATGCTTTCTGGGTCATCAGCGATTATGACATATGCATCGTCATTTGTCGTCCTGTAGAATTTTTGCGTTATTTCATTTCTTTTTTCAACTATCCAAACTTGATTAAGAAGACGATATGGATTTTCAACCGAATCAATCCAGTGAACAAAGATGAATCTTTCCATGTCCTCCGGTGTCCTTCTCCTCAGCCAGACAAATCTTTCTTGCGCTGAATCTTTTACTAAATAATAGTCGTGCTGAACGAAAATTGTCCAGCCATATTTTTCAAGCAAATACTTTTCAATGTTCTTCTTGTTATACCCTTCCGAATATATTGACTCTATCTCACGATTAAAGAAATCTCCTCTAAAAGCCATGTAAATTTCGTTTCTATCCTTTGTCAGGTGTTTTAAAAGCGTTTCTTTATCCTTGGAGATCAAAACGCAGACAATTTGTCCTTTGCTCCAGAGATTTTTTTTGATGAAGAAATAAGCCGAGTCAATTTCCACAAGTTCTTTTGCTTTTGGGTCAAGCAGGTTTAGAACATAACCGGCTATTTCACTTTTATCGTCAAGTGTTGTGACGAACATTAAATTTTTGCGCCTTTTCAATTTATCAATTGAATAGATTTGAAATTCTGGGAGAATCGTAAATAAACTTTCCGGTTGCGGTGTGTAAATAAGTCGCTGAAAGGTTGATTTAAGCGGTTGTTCAATTTGTGAATAAAGCGAAGAGTCAACATAAGTTATTATCTCAGTTTCATCGCCCGTTGCTTTTGGTTTAAGTTGTGAACAGGACATAAAAAGGATTGAAACGATGAAGAAGAAAAGAAACCGTTTCATGGGAGATGACGAAATTTACTTTAAAAAATAAAGGTCAAGGTTTGGATAAAAAATTGAATATAAAAGCCACATCGTCGCTCCAATGCTGACTGGAATTGAAAGGTTGTCATCAACTTTTAGGTTCGTTGAAGCTGCTTCAACGATTCCACCAACTACGGCTGAAACCATCGTTATGATATATTCCCCGGGGAGTTCTTGAACTTTGGGTGCTATAAGGACAACTGGGATAGATGCCACTATAAAGGCAAAAGTTCCTTCAAGCGATTTTTTGAAGAATCTATGTTTTCCAAATTTTCTTCCAAATATAGCTGCGCTTGCGTCGGATAAGATTAGGATTGCGAAGGCATTTATAACTATAAACTTTGGAAATATGACAACACAAACAAGGGCAGAGATGAAAACCCAAGTTGCACCATTTAAATTTTTCATCTTATGGTCTCGCTCGTGTTGACGGAGTATAGAGCCAAAGAGCTTGTAAAATAGCTTTTGAACCGTTGGACTGTAGTATCTCATAATGTCAACAGTTACGAAACCGAGTGTCAAGAGGATCAAAATTTTTATCGCTGTATCCCTTGGCGTGAAATAATAAATAACTGGAATTAGCATTGAGAACTGATGGATTGCCTTGCGAATATATTCGGCTTTGTAATTTCTGTCAATGTTCTTGCTGAAGTCAATTAAGACCTCGGAGTAGTCCGGGGCTTCAAATCTCCCGTTAAGCTTTTGATTCAGGATTTGGAGATACTCTTGGAGATGTTTCATTTTGACCGTTGTCTTTCTTTTGGAGGGCGGGGAGTTCTTCGCCTTTTATTATTTTATCTATCTCATCACCAGTGAGAGTTTCTCTTTCAAGCAAAGCCCTCGCAAGGCGATGTAAAGCATCAATGTTCTCAAGTAAAATTTTCTCCGCTCTTTCCATACAAGTTATTACGATCCTTTTCACTTCCTCGTCAATTAAAATTGCTGTTTGTTCGCTATAATTTTGGTGTCTTGTTATTTCTTTGCCAAGGAAAATTTCTTCTTCTTTAGTTCCGTATGTCAGGGGACCGAGTCGTTCGCTCATGCCCCATTCACAGACCATTTTACGAGCGATTGTCGTTGCCTTTTCAAGATCATCAGCTGCGCCGGTTGTTAAGGAGTTGAAAATTATCTTTTCAGCTGCCCTTCCGCCAAGTGCATATGTTATCAGGGCTTCAAGATATTCTTTTGAATAAGTGTGCCTTTCATCTATTGGCAGATAAGTTGTTACTCCAAGAGCTCTTCCACGCGGGATTATAGTTACCTTGTGCACTGGGTCTGCTTCGGGCAACATTTTCGCAACAAGGACATGCCCTGATTCGTGGTATGCTGTTATCCTTTTTTCTTTTTCGGAGATGGCGACATTTTTTCTTTGGATTCCCATCATCACCTTATCTTTTGCCTCTTCAAAATCTTGCATCGTAACGAGGTTATGGTTTTTCCTTGCTGCTAAAAGAGCTGCCTCATTTACAAGATTTGCAAGATCAGCACCTGAAAAACCCGGCGTTGATCTAGCTATTATCTCAAGGTTGACATCAGGGGCAAGTGGTAACCTTCTGGTGTGAACCTTTAAAATTTCAAGGCGTCCTTTGACATCGGGTCTATCAACGACAATTTGTCGGTCAAATCTACCAGGTCTTAAAAGTGCCGGATCAAGAATGTCGGGTCTATTTGTTGCTGCGATTACAATTATACCGCTGTTCTCTTCAAAGCCGTCCATTTCAACTAAAAGCTGGTTGAGTGTTTGTTCCCTCTCATCATGTCCTCCGCCAAGCCCAGCTCCACGATGTCTTCCAACAGCATCAATCTCATCAATGAAAACAATGCAAGGTGCAAGTTTCTTCGCTTGTTCAAACAAATCCCTAACCCTACTTGCACCAACCCCAACGAACATCTCAACAAATTCCGCACCGCTTATTGACAGGAATGGAACTCCTGCCTCTCCAGCTACCGCCTTCGCAAGCAATGTTTTCCCAGTTCCGGGGGGACCTAAAAGCAAAACACCTTTTGGAATTTTCCCACCAAGACGCTGAAATTTCCCAGGGTCTTTTAGAAATTCTATTATTTCCTTCAATTCCTCTTTCGCCTCATCAACTCCAGCAACATCATTGAATGTGACCTTTGGGATATTATTCGTTAAAATTCTTGCTCTGCTCTTCCCAAATGTGAAAATATTCCTCGTCGCATTTCCCTGCATCCTTCTCATTATAAGAAACCAGATAAATATCAAGAGAATCCACGGTATTATGCTCAATAAAGCGTTTAACCATTGGTCACTTTCCTTAACAAAGTTAAATTTAATCCCCCGGCGTGTCCATTCATCTATAACTTTTGAATCAGAGGCGTTCGGAAGAAAGACAACAAACTTGTCACCTCTGACCTTTTTCCCATCAACGGTTATCATTTCCTCCGGTTCTTTCAAAACACCGTGGAAATCAAAATTATTAACATCGGTTTTCTTGACTATCGCCTCTTTGATCTTGCCAGCTTTTAAAAATTGCTGATACTGGTCAAAGGTTATCTCATACTCAAGCTTTTGATTCCCTTTGAACCACACCATCAGCGCAAAAACAGCGGATATGATTATCAGCCAACTTAAAATTACACGCATAGCTCTTCCCCAATTGAAATCATCATCATCGTTATTTTCAAATTTAGGTCTTCTCATATTTCTGTCGTTTTTTCTAAATTTATCACTTGAATTTAAAAATTGCCTGAACATTTTCCAACCTCCAAATATTGAAATTTATTTTTGTGAATCAATCACATAAATTGACTTCAAATTTCTTCCTTTCTGAGCGTAGTCAAGCCCATAGCCGATGACGAACTCGTCTCCTATCTCAAATCCAATATAATCAATTTTAAAATCAATTTGAACTCTATTCTTCTTATATAACAATGTCACAACCCTTAAAGATTTCGGATTTTTAAGCAAGATCAAGTTCTTGATGAATTTGATTGAAAGCCCGGAATCAATTATGTCTTCAACCACAATTATGTCCCTTCCTGTCACTTGGCAATCTAGGTCTTTTAGAAGTTTTACATGTCCTGATGAAATTTTTTCGTCGCCATAGCTTGAAAGTTTGAGGAAGTCAACCTCACAATCAATTTTCACCTCCCTTATCAAATCGGCGAAAAATATGACCGAGCCGTTTAAAACTCCAATGAAAATAGGAATACTCCCAGCATAATCCTTGCTGATTTGTTCGCCGAGCTCTTTGACTCTCTTTTTTATTTCTTGCTCCGGTATCAAAACCTTAAACCTTTCTCCATTAATATAAACGACTTGGTCATTCATCATGTTTGCGTTTTTTGTTTTGGATGAAATTCAATTTTTAAAATTTTTTTCGTTGAATCAGTTATTTTGAACCTGTCGTCAAGACGCAAACCGCAAACCCAAACGATTTTTCCCTCGGATTCAAGAACGAGGATTTTCCCTTTCTCGTAAATCGGTATTTTCAGGTCAATCAGAAAATCACTCACCTTTTTTCTTCCCTTCATCCCAAGTGGGATAAACCAATCACCAGGTTGCCAATTTCTCAGAATGAATTCATCACCTATCAAATCCGCATCAATATACTCAACCTGTGAGTCGCGATGAAATTGAACCTCGTCTCTGTCCACAAATTTAGACATAAAGATGAAATTGTCAGTTTCATATTTTTCCCCGGGGTGAATGTAGACGAATACCTCTTCCTTTGCGAACTCCGGCTTCTTGAGGAAGACAAGATGAGTTCTATCGCGATAAACAAATAAATCACCGGTTAACATAACCGAGTTGCCAGGAGTTGAATCAATGAGGTTTAAAACTGAAAGAACTCTAGCGTAATCAACCCTTTCATTGAAATATGTCTCAACTATAGAAAGTATCACGCTTTCCTGTATGAAGTATAGATAATTTTTCAGTTTTTGGATGTCAACAAGGACTTTGTCCGGGTTTTCCTCTATGGCTATAAATTTCACAATTTTTGAAACTTCGTGTTTGATGAAGTTACTTAACTCCGAGAATATCTGGGCTGTTCGGTTTAAGGTTTCAATTATTCCTGGATTTATATTTTCACTTATCATGGGCAAAATTTTTAGGCGTATGTAGTTTCTTCTATATGAGGTTTTCAAGTTTGAGGAATCAATCCTAAATGATAATCCTTTTGCCTCAGCATATCTTTCAATTTCATCGCGGGTTGCAAAAAGCAGTGGTCTGATTATGCTTCCTCTTTTAACTTGTATTCCAGCGAGACCATTTACCCCGGAGCCACGGAATAAATTCAACAGCACTGTCTCAGCGTTGTCATTGGCATTATGTGCAGTTGCAATTTTATCAAATCCTTTTAACAGTCTTAGAGTTTCAAAGAAATTATATCTTAACTCACGTGCCCCTTCTTGGATTGAGATTTTTTTTGACTTGCAATATTCCCTGGTATCCTCGCCCCTGACATAGCATTCAATTCCGAGATTTGAACAGTATCTTCTGACAAATTCTTCATCCTCGTCTGATTCGGCTCCCCTGAGCTTATGGTTGAAATGAGCTGCTATAAGTTCAATTTTAAGTTGCTCTTTGATTTCGTTTAGAACATCAAGTAAAACCACGGAGTCAACTCCACCGCTTATAGCTACGATGATTTTATCTCCCGGGGAAATGAGTTGATTTTTCTGTGTGAATTCTCGGAAGCGATTTATAAATTCTTTTATCATGGTTGTTTTTGCTTCTGATATAAAAAAACCTTCCAGCCCTTTGGGACTGAAAGGTTTCGCAAGTTTTGTAGCGGGTGAGGGACTCGAACCCCCGACACGCGGATTATGATTCCGCTGCTCTACCACCTGAGCTAACCCGCCACGATGATTTTTTCATAAAAAATATACAAAGTTCAAACAAAAAAGTCAAACTTTCTAAATGCCGGTGACTTGACTTTTGGGGAAATTTTTATTATATTTATATTGCAATATCAAAATATTTGAATATAGTGATATGGAGTTGGAAAAACTCAAACAAGTTGGATTTGAAGAGGAGGCGGAAATTTTAAGGATACTCGGTCATCCGACCAGGTTGAAGATAGTGTGCGGATTGATGGAACGGGAACTATGCGTAAGTGATATTGAGAACTGTCTGGGTGAGCCACAACCGAAGATATCTCAGCATCTGTCTCTTCTTAGGGCGAAGGGTATCGTTAGAGCCGAAAGGGAAGGTTTAAATATAAGGTACAGGATCGTTCATCCGCTCGTGATTAAAATTGTAAAAATTCTTGAAAGAGAAAAATTAAAGGAATAAGCACCAAAGTGGGAAAAACAATTGATCTAAATAATTTCGTTGATATGTTTAAGGCACTTGGACATCCCATAAGGTTACGCATAATTTTTGAGCTTATGGAATCCGAAAGGAGTGTCTCTGAGTTATGGCACCTTTTAGGTGTATCTCAGACGCTTGTATCGCAGCATCTTGCGGTTTTGAGACATAGTGGGATAATAAAGAGTTTTCGCCGTGGGAACACGGTTTATTATTCCATCCTAAACCCAATTGTGGTTGAAATTTTCAAACTAATTCAAAAAAAATTAAAAGGAGGGAAAAAGTATGTTTCTTGATGCTGATGATAAGGAAGAATTGAGAAAGAGATTTGAAGAAAACCTTGTGAATAAGGTTCGCCTTATACATTTCACGCGCGAGCTTGATTGCCAATATTGTAGGGAGACGAAACAACTTTTAACAGAGCTTGCTGAGCTTTCGGATAAAATACAGCTTGAGGTATATAATTTTTACACTGATACGGATAAAGTTGCGGAGTTTAAAATAGATAAAGTTCCCGCAACGGTGATAGCTAGCGAGAACAAAGATTACGGAATAAGATATTTCGGTATTCCATCTGGCTATGAATTTGCGTCATTACTTTCGGATATAGAGATGGTTTCAAGGGGAACTTCTGGATTGAGTCAACGAAGCATGGAGAAAATAAAGGCGATTGATGTTCCGATACATATACAAGTTTTTGTAACGCCGACTTGTCCATATTGTCCAAGCGCTGTTCATTTGGCACATCAAATTGCGATGGAGAACGATTTGATAACCGCTGATATGATTGAAGCGATTGAATTTCCTGAACTTGCAGAAAAATATATGGTTATGGGAGTTCCTAAAGTTGTTATGAATGATATTTACTATTTTGAGGGAGCTTTGCCGGAGAGATATTACATTGACAAAGTTGTTGAAGCAGCAAGGAAGACAAAAGAGATCAAAGAACAACAAAATTAATTTTTTAAAATGGCGGAGCGACTTGTTGTTATTGGTGGAGTTGCTGCTGGAATGAGTGCCGCAAGTAGGGCAAGAAGATTAAACCCGAAAATTGAAATTATGGTTTTTGAGAAAAGCGGTTTTGTTTCATATGGGTCTTGTGGCTTGCCATATTTTGTCTCTGATGTGATCAAAGCACCTGAAAATCTTGTCGTTTACGATGCTAAATTTTTTAAAGAGAAAAGGAACATTGATGTTTATCTTCATCACGAAGTTTTAAAAATCTTCCCCGCCAAGAGAAGCGTCTTGGTTAAGGACCTTGAAAGGGATAAAGAGTTTGAGATTGGATATGACAAGCTCGTGATAGCTACTGGAGCTCGGGCTGTTAAACCGAATATAAAAGGGGTTGATTTAAAAGGGATCTTTACGATAAGGTTTCTTGAGGATGGTATAGCGATAAAAAATTTTATAAAGGAGAATTCACCAAAGAGGGCTTTAATAGTTGGTGCTGGATATATAGGTATGGAAATGGCTGAAGCGCTTGTTTCTCTTGGGATTGATGTGACAGTCGTTGAGATGATGCCAAATATACTTGGTTCAATGGATGATGAGATAAATGAGATTGTTGAGGGTGAGCTTCAAAGAAATGGTGTTAAATTGTTGAAATCAACTTCAGTCGTTGAATTTGTTGGTGATGGTTTTGTTAAGGGAGCGATTTTAAATAACGGTGTTTCTCTTGATGTTGATCTTGTTATAGTTGGAGCAGGTATAAAGCCAAACTCAGAAATTGCAAGAGATGCTGGAATTGAGATGGGTCGTACAGGAGCGATAGCGGTGAATCAAAGAATGGAGACGAATATACTGGGAATTTTCGCTGCTGGTGATTGCGCTGAGGCGTTTCATTTGGTGCTTGGTCGTCCGGTTTATGTTCCTCTTGGGACGACTGCAAATAAACAGGGAAAAGTCGCTGGAGAAAATGCTGTTGGTGGAAATGCAGTTTTCAAAGGTATAGTTGGGACAGCTGTTTTTAAAGTTTTTGATCTTGAAGTTGCCCGCACAGGTATTTCTGAAAAACAAGCGAGAGAAGAAGGGATTGATTATGTCTCAACCGTGATTGAACATGGCTCAAGGGCACATTATTATCCCGGTGGGAGTAAAATAAGGGTTAAGTTGATAGCCGAAAGAAAAACAGGACGTTTGCTCGGAGCTGAAATGGTTGGAAGGGATGGTGTTGCAAAAAGAATTGATGTGTTTGCTACCGCATTGCATGCAAGGATGAGCATTGATGAACTTACGCAACTTGATCTAAGCTATGCCCCACCGTTTGCCCCGGTGTGGGATCCAATTTTGATCGCTGCAAATGATATTGAAAAGAAATTGAAAAGTTAAACGATGAATCAAAAACAGCATAAAGTTATAATTTTTACAACGCCAACATGTCCTTGGTGTAGAGCAGCCAAACAATACTTTATGCAAAAAAAAGTGAAGTTTACGGAGGTTGATGTCACAAAAAATCAAAGTGCTGTTAAAGATTTGATTAGATTAACAGGTCAAACTGGGGTGCCAGTTATTTTAATTGATAATAGACCCGTTGTTGGGTTTGATAAGGCAAAGATTGATAAACTACTTGGTTTGAAATAAAAACAAAAATCGGAGAAAGTAGATATGAAGATCAGACCTCTTGATGACAGAGTTCTTGTTCAACCACTTGAAGAAATTGAATCAAAAACAAGTTCAGGGATTATAATTCCTGATACCGCAAAGGAGAAACCAAGAATCGGTGTCGTTATAGCGGTTGGAACAGATGAGGACTTACGCGAGAAGGTTAAAGAGGGTGATAAAATTTTATTTGCAAAATACGGTGGCGAAGAGGTTGAAATTGATGGGAAAGAGTATAGGATAATTTCAAGGAGTGATATACTTGCCGTAATTGAGGATTAGTTAAGCAAAGTGATGGGCGATGGGTGATATTCTTTGGCAAATAAAGGAGGATTTAATATGGCAAAAATAGTCATCCTTGGTGGTTCTTTTGCTGGTTTGACAGCGGCTTTTGACCTTAAGAGAAAGCTTAAAGATAAAGCCGAAGTTATAGTTATATCAAAGACCAAAAACTTTGTTTTCATTCCATCACTTATTTGGGTCCCGTTTAAGTGGCGCAAACCGGAGGATATATCTTTTGAGCTTAGGCCGGTTCTCGAGAAAAAAGGGATAAAATTTGTTCACGCCGAAGCAACAAGGATTTTACCTGAATCAAACAGGGTTGAGACGACATCAGGCGTTTATGATTATGATTTTCTTTTGATAGCTACTGGACCTGATTTGAACTTTTCAGAAGTTGAAGGGCTTGGACCACAAGATGGATACACGACCTCAATTTGTAATGTTGAGCATGCTCTTCACGCTGGGGAGAGGTGGGAGGAATTCGTTAAGAGCCCTGGACCAATTGTTATAGGTGCGACACAAAAGGCAAGTTGTTTTGGTGCAGCCTATGAATATGTTTTTAACATTGAGTATGCAGCAAGAAAAGCGGGTATAAGAGATAAAGTTGAGATCACTTTCATCACATCAGAGCCATTTCTTGGAAACTTCGGTATAGGTGGGGTTGGAAGCTCTCAGAAGATGACCGAGTATTTCTTTAAAAAGCTTGGAATTCGTGGGATTACAAATGTAGCTATTGAGAAGATAACCGAGGATAAGCTTTTTCTTTCAAATGGTCAAGTTTTGCCATTCAAATATGCGATGATAATCCCGCCGTTTCTCGGCGTTAAGGCAATTCGTGATTCTGGGCTTGGTAATGAAGCAGGTTTTATACCCGTTGATAGCACCTATCGGCATTTAAATTACGATAACATCTATGCTGCTGGTGTAGCTGTTGCGGTTAAATATCCAGAGCCAACGCCGATCCCGATTGGTGTTCCAAAGACAGGTTATATGTCCGAGGTGATGGCGAGGGTTGCTGCTGAAAATATCGCTTCAAAAGTTCTCGGTAAAAATCACGAGTCAAAATTGTCCTTTGAAGATATAGCACCCCTTTGTGTAATGGACGCTGGCAATATGGGTGTTTTATTGGTTGCAAGTAGAGTGTTTAAACCGAGAAAGTACCATATACTCTTCCCTGGTCCCTGGTCACATTGGGTTAAAGTTTGGTTTGAGAAGTATTACCTTTGGAAGATGAGGAATGGATATACGCAATTGCCATAAAAAGTTATTGAAAATCAATAATTGAGTCGGTTAGAAAGTTTTAATCCCATTTCTGAAACATTTGAATTGGTTTGATTGTTATATGAAATTGAACGGTTTTTTGTAAAACTTAAAGGCGGAGGTAAAATTGGTTACGACACCTGTCAACAAGCAAAAGGCGAAGGTAATCGGGATGGTCATAACAGACTGTCCGAATTGTAAGAATCAAATTTTTCTTGAGAAGCAAAGTGTTAAACTTTGCCCGTATTGTGAGGCTGAGGTACACATTGACCTTGAAAACATTGATGTTCGTGTTTGGGCGGTTGTCCCTGAAAGACCTGCACGTCGCAGGCGTAGAAGAAAAAGCACTGAAGATATTGATCTTTTAGCGAACTAAAAACTATTAAGGAGGAAGTAACAATGAAGGTAAACGAGGCAACCTGGGATAGGGTCTTGAGGGTAATCGTTGGTTTGTTTCTTCTCTCGCTTCTTTTTTGGGTTGAAGGAAACGGGAAGTATTGGGGGTTGCTCGGTCTAATACCACTTATAACTGGACTTGTTGGATATTGTCCTGCATATTCACTTTTTAAGTTTTCTACCCGTAAGGAGACAAGCTCGGGGAGTTAATTTTTCATAGACGCCACCTTTAAAATTCCGGGGTGGCGTTTTTAATTAAAATAAATCGCGTTAAAATTTTTTATGTTGCTTCTTTATTTTATACTCGCTCTTATAGTTTTTGTCCTTGTGATGAATTTTAGTGTTGTGTTAAGAGCTAGGTTCAAAAAGGGTAAATCTGTAAGAGATATAGGTGGGGAAATTGGTGAGGCGATAAAAAGAGGTGAAAAGGTTATGCTTTACTTTTATAGCCCAACTTGTTCTGCCTGCAGGGTTCAAACACCGATAATTGATAGCTTGATCAATCTGTCCAATGGGAGGACAAGGATATTTAAAGTTGATGTTAGTAGTGATCCGAATACGGCGCTTAAGTTCGGTGTTATGGGGACACCCTCAATTGTCATAGTTGAGAACGGTAAAATAAAGGAGTTTTTTGTCGGTGTTAAGTCGGAAAATATATTAAGGAGGTATATATGAACTACGGGATTTCAAAAGTCGTCAATTTATCCTATGAGGAAGCTATAGACAAGGTGACAGAGGAATTGAGAAAGGAAGGTTTTGGCGTTTTGACTACGATTGATGTCAAGGAAACATTAAAGAAAAAGCTTGGCGTTGATTTTGACAAATATATAATTCTGGGCGCTTGTAATCCTCCGTTCGCTTATAAAGCGCTACAGGCAGAGTATGACCTTGGTTTGTTGCTCCCTTGTAATGTGGTGGTTTATGAGAGAGATGGGAAAGTCTTTGTTTCAGCTTTTGATCCGATGACGATGACGCAAATAATAGATAATCCCGCATTGAAAGAGATCGCTCAAGAGGTTCGTAAGAAGCTTGAAAAGGTAATTCAAAATGTTTGAAAACAAAACTTTAAAGGTTATGGTGAAGAAGGAACAAAAAAAGAGAGCAAATTATCTGCCGATCATTGGTTTTTTGCTTTTAATACTTGCCGTTGGTTATTTCGGGTATATGACAAAAAAAGCTGAAAATTCAAGTGGTGATGAAAGTTATACGGCTATTTCAAAAGCATTTGCGGGTGTTCCATCAGATATAAGACCCGCACCTGATTTTGAACTTCCAGATGTCAATGGAAAGAAGGTCAAACTTTCTGATTTTAAGGGGAAAATTATAATTCTTGATTTTTGGGCGACTTGGTGTCCGCCTTGTAGAGCTGAGATACCCGGTTTTATTGAACTTTACAAAAAATATAAAGACAAAGGCGTTGAAATAATTGGCATATCGCTTGATGAGGGTGGGGTTAGGGATGTTGTGCCCTTTATGAAGGAGTTCGGGATAAATTATCATATCTTGATAGGGAATTATAAAGTCACGCAAGATTACGGCGGGATAAGAGGGATACCAACGACATTTGTAATTGATAGAAAAGGGAATATCAGAGCAAAATATGTTGGCTATCGTCCGAAAGAGGTTTTTGAAAGAGATATAATTATGCTTTTGAATGAAAAATGAAGTGGTAAAAAAATCAGTCGTTTTAAATTTTAACGAAGTGAAGTTTGAAGTCAAGAAATGTCCTGTTTGTGGGGAGGAAATGCTTCACCTAAGGAGATGCTGTGGAGATAATGAGGTATGGAGATGTGAGAGTTGCAATTATGTTGAAAGGGAAGTTGATGAAAAAATTTGGTATTATTACATTTGGGCAAAATAAAAAAGTTGAGATATGTTTGCAGGTGTAATTGGTGCAGTTGTTGGTGGTGTTTTTGGTTTCTTCATCGGTAGATATTTCTCAAAAATAGGGGGAATGTGCCCTCTTCTTTGTAACCCGAAGATAAGCACGATTTATTTTGCTTTGGTTGGATTTCTTTTATCTTATGGAAAATTTTAAAACAAAACCGGAGTCAAAATGGCAAAGGTTGAAGTTAAATTCGTTGATGGTATGACCTTCATTGGAAGGGGTGAGTCAAATCATTGGGTTGTGATGGATGGAGCTGAAAGCGTTGGTGGAAATAATGCAGGGACAAGACCAATGGAACTTGTCTTGGTGGCTCTTGGCGGTTGCACAGGTATGGATGTGGTGAGCATATTGAGAAAGAAAAGGGTTAAGTTTGACAAGTTTGAGATGAGAATCACCGGCGAAAGAGCTGAAGAACATCCGAGAGTATATACGAAAGTCAATGTTGAATATCTGATTTACGGTAAAGATGTAAGGGAAAAGGATGTTGAACAGGCAATAGAGTTATCGCAGGCTAAATATTGTTCTGTTTCTGCTATTTTGAGAAAGTCGGGCGCTGAGGTTACCTATAGTTATAAAATAATTCAACCAGAAAATGAGGTGGTTAAAAATGAATAAGGGCATAGTCGCAATCTTATTCATTTTTCTTTTACAGAGTCAAGGGGATCAAAAAGTGCAGAAGGCGATTGACCTTGCAAGGAAAGTTTCTGATAATGTTGTTGATTCGGTGAAAGCGACATTGTTTAAAGAACTTGGTAAAGGCGGTTATCTTAACGCTATTTCTGCATGCTCAAACCTTGCGCAAGATATAATCAAGGCGCACCAGAGCAAATATGGGATTTATGTCCGAAGGGTGAGCGAAAAATATAGAAACAAGCTTGATAAGCCGGATGATTATGAACTTGTCATCTTAAGAAAGCTTGATGAACTTAACAAAACGGGAGATTTACCTCAGGAATATTATGAAGTAGTCAATGAGAAAGATGGAAGATATTTGCGATATTTTAAACCGCTTATCGTTCAGCCGATGTGTTTAAATTGTCACGGGACTGACGAGTTTTTGAATAAGAGCATAAAGGATTTTTTGAAGGAGAAATATCCTGAAGATAAAGCTGTTGGATATAAGGCGGGTGATTTTAGAGGTGCTGTGAGCGTTAAAATCAAATTAAGTGACTAAACCATGCACAAGTTTCATCATGAAAACGCTCACCGACTTCACAGCGAGGAGAGGATGAAAATTCTTCCACCGGAGGAAGTTTTGAAATCGTGCGGTCTTTCAGAAGGTATGACGATGGTTGACCTTGGTTGCGGAAGCGGTTATTTCACGATCCCGGCTTCAAGAATTGTTGGGGAAAAAGGGAAAATTTACGCTATTGATATTCAGGAGGAGATGCTTGACAAGTTGAAGGAAAATGGATTACCTTCAAATGTGATACCGCTTCTTGCAAGAAGCGATTATGATTTTCCACTTGATGAGGGTATTAGCGATTTTACTTTTATTGCCTTCGTAACGCACGAAAACGAAGATCTTGAAAAATTTTTTAATGAGATCAAAAGAATAACGAAAGATGATGGCAGGGTGGTTATTCTTGAGTGGAAAAAGCAATATGAGGAATCGGGTCCGCCATATGAGGAGAGGATAGGGATGGATGAAATTTTAGATAAGTTAGAGGGATTTGGATTTAAAGTTATTGAATTTGGGGAATTGAACCAGTCACATTATAAAGTTATTTGCACCAAAAGATGAAAAAGCGTTTGGGGTTTTATACTTTATTTTATTTGCTTCTTTTTTATTTGGTTGGATGCAGTGCATTGTCACCTGATAGTTCAAGTGCATCCTTTGTAGATATAAGTCCAATTGAGGCAAAGAGGAAAATTGAAATGAAGAGGGATGTGTTGATACTTGATGTGAGGACGCAGGAAGAATTTTCACAGGGACATATAGAAGGGGCGATAAATATCCCTGTTCAGGAGATTGAGAAGATGATTGGAGAGTTGAGAAAATATAAAAAATATGAGATTATAGTTTATTGTAGGAGTGGGAATAGAAGCAGAAGGGCGAGTGAAATTCTTGTTAGATATGGATTTAAAAATGTTTATAACCTCAAAGGTGGATTTATTGAATGGAGCAAAACAATAATGGAGGGTGAGGATGAAAAAGATCACAAAAGATATAACAATTGAGGACCTTGTGACTGAATTTCCTGAATCAGTTGGTTTTCTTATGAAAAAGGGGATTAAATGTATTGTTTGTGGCGAGCCGATATGGGGGACGCTTGAGCAAGCGATAAAGGAAAAGGGCAAAGAGGACGAGATGGAAGAGATCATTGACGAATTAAATGAGGTTCTTGGATTGAAAGAAAAAGGGGAAGAGTCAAGTGAAAAGATTTAAAATGTTAATTTTTCTCGTTGTTGGAGCTTTGGCTGGTTACTTTTATTATCTTTTTATCGGGTGTAAATACGGGACATGTCCTATCACGAATAATCCGTATACCTCAACTTTTTATGGTTTGTTGTTGGGACTTGGATTTTATTGGGCATTTTTTACTGATGAAAAGAAAAAGGAATAGTGGATGGCTGTTGCACTTCAAATAAGTTTGTATCCTTTAAGACAGATGGACATAGTAGAACCAATTAATACTGTGATTGAAATTTTTAAAAGGCATGGTCTTGAAACGCAAGTTGGTTCAATGAGCACACTTGTATATGGGGAAGAAGAGAAAGTTTTTGAGGCTCTAAGCGAGGCATACAAAAAAGCAACGGAATTTGGCGAGGTTGTGCTTGTTGCGACCTTTTCAAATGCATGCCCGATGCCCCTGCGCTTTGATATAAGATGATTACTTCTCCCTGAATGATTGAAGGAGCTGTTGCATAATCTGGTCGGACATTGACAGCCCTTGGATATTTAAAACGACAAGCGTCATTGCATCGCTAATGTTTATCGTTTCATTTTGAATGTCGGAGTATAAATTGTCAATTCTGCCAACGATATCACCAACTGTCGTTGAGCCGATGTTTGTGTATGAAGTCCACTTTTTCATAACTGCGTTTGCAATGTCTCCATTTATAACATTGTTCTTTTCAAGATTTGATAAAGCATCTGCAAGGACATCATCTCCCCAGGTCACACCATTCCAAAACCCTGCAACAAAGTAAATCTTCGCATTCTGGTCAAGTTTCTTCCACCATTTACCATCCCTTTGAGGTTGGGCATTTGAGAAAACGGGGAGTAAGAAAAAAATCGTTAGAACCGCTATGGAAAGCTTACGCATGATAAATCTCCAAAAATTAGTTTTACGTATAATTTGCGTTAATCCCCCAGTGGATATATAAAAATGGGGTGATAAACGCTACTCCAAACTAAGCTTTTTACCGATCAAAAGCAAATTAAACCTACCATATAGCTATTCCGTCGGGTTCCTTTCCGGTTTTTATGGTTTTTATAATTTTCCCGTTTTCAATGTCAATTATACTTATTATATCGGCGTTTGAGTTAGCTACATAAACCAGATTTTTATCGGCGAATGCGATTCCAATTGGCACTGGGCTATCACCGAATGTTGAGCCGAACAACCGCCCGGAAGTTTCAATATCGGACTTTTCTGCAGTTTTAATCCGTTTTATGAGAGTTTTACTTTTTGCGTCAATGATTGCGATTTCCCCAGCCCTTGCACAGGATACAACGGCAAATTTTCCATCGCTTGAAATTTTAACCCTGATTGGGAAGCCATCAACTTTTATTTTCTTTTTAACTTTAAAATTTTTTGCATCAACGACAGCAACACTGTCCTCAGCCCTGTTCGTGACCCAAATTTCATTGCCATCTGGTGTTATGTCAATCCCTTCGCTCCCCTTTCCAGTGGGTATGTTTGTTAAAAGTTTTGAATCTTTTAAGTCAATTACACTTACGCTCCCGGATGCGATGTTCGCAACGAAACATTTTTTCACATCTTTTGAAAGCACAAGCATATGCGAGATATCTTGTTCGGTTTGAATTGATTTTAGGGTCTCGCCGGTTTTTACATCAACGATGACTATTGATTTGTTCGCTTCAGCTGTTATGATTACTTTATCGTTGTCAATCCAAGCGACGCCATGCGGTCTGCGGTAGTTTTCAAGGTTTATCGTTTTTTCAACTGTTAATCTCTCAAGGTTAATTAATGTAAGTGTGTTTCCGGGGTTTTCCCGTGTTCCATAGTTTGTTATAATGGCAAATTTTTTATCGGGTGAGATGGCAACCTCGTGGGGGGCTTCACCAGTTGGAATCTTTGCAAGGAGTTTATCAGAGCGAAGATCAAAAATCATTGCGTTATTTTCTGACTTGTTCAGAACGATCAGATTTTGAGCAAAAATAGATGTGGTAAAGATTAACATTAAAATTATGGTCATGGCTTTACATGATTTTTATTTTTGTTGTGCAAGTTTTTTTAACTTTTCCAAATTTAAAATTTTTATCTTCCTTCCCTTTACTTCAATCAGACCATCGTCTTGGAGCTTTCTTAAAGCCCTTGACAATGTTTCAATCACAGTCCCAAGGTAAGAGGCAAGGGTCGTTCTTGAGATATTTAAAATTATTTCGTCTTTATTTTTGTCTTGGCATTGCTTTGCGTATTCATCTACAAGGTATGTTGCGAGTCGCTGTGGGACATCTTTTGATGTCAAGGTTTCAATCTGTTGTGTCAATTGTTTCAATCTTTTTGCGAAACCCTGAAGAATTTTAAGAGAGATTTTGGGATTTTTGATAAAAAGGTTTAAAAATTTTTCCTTAGGTATGAAGAGAAGTAATGTCTCCTCAATGGCTTCACAATTTGAATCGTATGTTTTTCCATCAAACAAGGGAATTTCAGCTACGAGGTTAAACGGTTCAACGATTTGCAAAGTTATATCTCTACCATCTGGGGTAAGTTTAAAAATTCTCACCGCACCTTTCAATATGATATAAAATCCAAGGTATGGGGCACCTTCTAAAAAAATCGTCTCCTTTTTTGAAAATCTTTTCAATTGCGATATTTGGACGAATTTGCGGAGCTCTTCTGTTGTTAATTCCGAGAAAAGAGGTATTTGTCTTATAGTATCTTGGTCTGGTTGCATTTTAAGTTTCTACTTTATTTCAATAAGAGCAAGGATATACGCCCCTGCGCCGAAACCAACCATCGGATATTGCCCTTGATAATCGGAATTTAATTCATCATAAAGTTCGGCTATTAAATTGAAGTTCAAATTTGATTGTTCGGTTATCCATTTCAAAATTTTCTGTGCTTCTTTTTTAAGTCCAACTTTGTTCATCGCGACCGTAACCCTTAGATCAATGAACACCCACTCCTGTCTATCGTACCAATCGCCGTTGTTAACTCTGAAGAAACCGAAACGATTTTTTATTTTCAAATTTTTCTTTATCGCTTCAATTGTATTTATAGCAATTTTATCGTTTGGCGGGATGATCCCGAAGTTTATAGCTTCCACAACGCTTGCGTCAAAGTATTCGTGGTCGGTTTCTGATCTTGCTTCAAGCGTTCCTTTTATGACATAGTTTTCATCAACGAAGTGTTTCAAGAATGCGGAGAGCATTGAATCGGCAAAAGAGTTATAGAACTTTTCTGCGGTTTTGTCCTTCAAAATCCCAGCAAGTTTTGCAATGGATTTTAAGCCCTTTATTCCAGCTATCGTCGTGTATGCATAATGTTTCCCGGGTAGATGTCTTTCCCAAGGTCCCGATTCAGCTCTTATCACACCGAGTTCATCTCTTGAAGCTATGATTACATCTGCGATTTTCGTCGTCAATGTATCCCAGTAGGTTACTGCAAAGTCAACATCTCCTGATTTCTCAACATAATTTGCGAAAGCTTGAAGGAAGAGTCCAAATCCATCAAGTTCAATGTTTGGTCCATCTTCGTTATGGTCTGATTCTTCAACCCCATCGCCGTAGTATTTGCAAACAGTTATCTTGTAATCTCTTTTAACGCCATAATCTTTGCCATCTTTATGTATAAACTTTTTATAAAAGCCCGTTTTTGCCTTGAGCATGAATTCAAGTGCTGATTTAGCTTCATTAAAATAACCAAGTTCAATTAATGCATTAATTGCATAAAATCCATCTCTTACCCAAGTATAAGTCCACTCACCGGGGGGAAGTGAAGCAAGAATTTGACCATATGGGTTTCCAATCTCACGGCATTGAGCCATTTTCAAAATCGCGATTGATTGATTGAAAAGTTCTTTTTCTTTCTTCGTTAATTTAAAGGGATGCTCTCGTTTAAATTTCTCCCAAAATTTTATCTCATCGTTTAAAATGTTCTCGTTTTCCATCAACTTGCGGAATTCCTCATTTTGCCCATCAATTGGTGTGGAAATAAATACGCGCTTTTCAATCTCCCCACCGCTTCCATCGCTTCTCTTGACGGATTTCGTCCGTATGGCTCTTTTGAGTTTCATCTGTTGAAAGTCAATGACATTGCTTATCTGGTCTTCCGATGAAATCGGTCCGTAGAGTGTATTGGCTCTGAAATAGATTTTGCTTTGTTTGTATTTTTTATTCACCCTACAAATTGCAACCATGACAGGGGCGTTAGCTTGATATGTCATAAAGTAGAAAACTTGAACGCCGAGTTTTTTATAACTTGCTGAAATTATCCCCGTTCCGTTTATGTAGCCGATTTCATCTTCAGGAATTTCGGACAAATCATATTTTTGACCGTTAAGTTCAACTATGAAGTTTGCATCGTAAATTAAATTCTGCGTTGTTTTTTTATCAGATGTTATTTTGTAGATGTGCTCGTAAAATGCAACGAGTTGATGTTTTTCAGCACTGTAAATTATAGCACCAAAGCCATTGCTTGAGACGAGCGAGTTTATTGAGCGATGTGGTTTGATGTTTTCCTTCATGACGAGTTTAAAATCTTTCTTCAAAATTATTCCAATTGGTCCTTTGTGAATCCCACCGTCAAATCCAAAATCGCAGACTCTAACCGCGAGGACATTATTTTTTGTTTTTAGCAAGCCCTTCGGAATTTCATATGCTCTTAAAGTTGTCCATTCGGTTTTTCTCTCGGGTGGGAATTTACCCGTCTCACCAATTTTAACACCATTTAAATATGTTTCATCTGCATCGTCTATTTTGCCAAGCAGGAGTATTAACTCTTGTGTCATTAAGTTAGAAGGGACATCAAAATGTAATCTATACCAAACAAAGCCATCATAATTTTCAAATCCCTGGCTTTCAAAAGTTGCTGGAACTTTTAACTTCGTCCATTTTGAATCGTCAATCTCTGGAGATGCCCATTTCAAGTCGTCCCCAGTTTTAAAGAGCCATTCACCAGCAAGGTTTATCTGTAGTTTTAAGTTCTGAGTGAACGAAGTTGTAAATGCCAGAAAAAGCAACAGAAAAAGTTTTCTCATTGTGTTTTCAGTTTTTCTTTTATTCTGACATATTTGCTCTTGTAGAATGAATTTGAGTGAAACACAAGGTTTTCCGCAAAGTGCGAGAACCAAAAGTCGCGATTATGTTCCCCAGGATAAATTTTAAAAGTGTGTGGAATTCCTTTGCTTTTTAGTATCTCGTGCATTTTTATGTTTGCATCCTTAAGCCAATCTTTATCTCCAACATAGAAAAATATGTTCAAGCTGTCAAAATGTTCTTTCGCTAATCCCTGTGCTATCGTTGTCGGTTGTATTGATTTCCAGTAAAGCGAGTCACCGCCGTGGATATCTTTTCTTTCTTTGACTCTTTCAAAGGGAACTTCCAGTGCGCCCATCATGCTTCCTATGCTGATGAATTTATCAAAGTATTTGAAGCCAAGTGACATTGCACCGAATCCGCCCATTGACACACCATCTATCCCGCGTGTCTCACGATGCGGAATTGTCCTAAATGTTGCATCAACATAATTTATCAAATCATCTGTGATGTATTGTTCATACATTTTTTTCCTGTCGTATGTGTTTGCATAGAATGAAGTGTCACCGTCAGGCATTATTATGATCATCTCAACGATTTTCCCAATTTTTATCAAGCTATCAACGACTGTGTTTATATTGTCGTATTTCCAGGACTCATCACTTCCGCCATAGCCATGGAGGAGATAAAGTGTCGGGTATCTTTTGCTGATGTCAATGTCATAGCTTGGGGGCAGATAGACGAAAAATGTTCTTTCTTCCTTTAACCAATCGGAATAAAATTTCGCCCTGAAAAATCTACTTCTATTTCCAATTTCAAGGAGCGAACCATTTTCATATTTGAAATACTTTATTTGTTCATCGCTGAATTTTAAGTTTCCGGTAGCATCTTTTATCAAACGAACATAATCAGCTACAAGAACACTGTCATTTTCAGGCGAGTGATAAACCTTGAAATCAACATAGTCAATTGAGTATCTGTTTTGTGTTAAAAAGTCGCTGATCTGTCCGAGGTCTCTTTTCCAAAGCGTGTATGTCTTTTCATTTTCTCTGTACTTCGGACTTAGGAAAGCAAGGTATGATGTCAAGCGTCCCGTTGTCAAAAGTGAATCCATTATTTTAACCGTGAGGAATACGGAGTTAAATTCTTTCTCGGAAGCCAATCTTTTCGTTTCATTTTTAAACTTCCAAAGTTCATCTCTTGAAATTATCATAACCGGACCGTCGTAGATTCCACCACTGAGACCCTTGTCCTCAACTCTGACTGCAATCACATTATCGGAGTCATATTTTATCAAGTCGTTCGGGATAAAATAAATTCTCTCCTGTGTCCATCCGTTTGTCAACCCAATGAGTTCCCCATTGAAATAGACCCTGTCGTTATCGTCTATTTTCCCAAGGTAGAGGTAAATTTTTTTCGTTTTGAAATACCCGGGGATTTGGATGTGTTTTCTATACCAAGCGATGCCATCAAAGTTATAACCTTGTTTCTCCCATTGAGATGGGACTTTGATTTCAACCCAGCCGAATTCGTCAAGTTTGAACTCGCTGTATTTTTCATCATCACCTATTCTAAATAACCATTTCCCAGAAAGGTCAATTGTTTCCGATTTTTCCAAGCCGTTTAATTTTTGGTTTTGATAAGTGCTACAACCAACAAGTAAAACTGCAAAGAGCAACACCGCATAAATTTTCATCTCAAATGCCGATTTGTTTTATTTTTTTGATTACTTCTTTGATTAAAAGCGAGAATTCGTTTTTGACCTTGCTTGCTACAGCTGTGACTTCCTCGTGAGAGAGTTTGTTTTTGCTTATGCCAGCTGCATAGTTTGTGATGCAGGATATTCCAAGGACTCTCATCCCAAGGAAATTTGCGGTTATGACTTCGGGGACGGTTGACATGCCAACAGCGTCGCAACCGATTTTTCTTAACATTTCAACTTCGGCTGGTGTTTCATAATTTGGACCTCTGACTCCGCAGTAAATCCCCTCGCGAATTGATATCCCAAGTTCAATCCCAGTTTCAATTGCGATTTTTTTCAATCTATCGTCGTATGCCGGGTGATTCATCCTTTTTAAATTTTGTGGAAAGATTAGGAGTGGATTTAGGAACATAAAGTTTATGTGATCAGCTATGACCATAAGGTCGCCGGGTTTAAAGTTCTTGTTCAATCCGCCGGCTGCGTTTGTCACAATTAGAATTTTCACGCCAAGTTCATTTGCGACGAGCACAGGGTAGATTACATTTTCTATCTCACCGGACTCGTAAAAGTGAATCCTCCCTTGAAACCCCAAAACACGAACATCGTTCAATTCCCCGAAGACGAGATTTCCAGCATGACCTTCAACAGTTGGTTGGGGGTAGTTTGGGATTTTTTCGGTTTTGATTTTTGTCTTATTTTTAAATTCTTCCGCAAGTTCACCAAGCCCTGAACCAAGGATTATCGCTATTTCCGGATTAAAATCGCCGATCAGATTCCTTATGTAGGAAATGCTTTCTTCAACTTTTGCTTTCATTTTTAAACTTTTCAAATCTTTTTTGAAAGATGTAGAGCGCTATTAACCCAAGACCAACGGCGAACCAAAGCGTCGCAAATCTTATTATGATGGTTATGGCTACGGCTGTTTCTTTTTGAACTTTATTTATGATGAGTAATCCCGTCATGCTACCCTCCGTAAGTCCAAGACCACCAGGGAGCATTGATACAGCGCCAGCGATTGTTGAAAACGAATAAATGAATGTGGCAAGATTTAGCGAAAAAGCGCCAAGATATGCCTTTACCGTTAGGTAAAATCCGACACACTCAGAAAACCATGACAGTGTTGAAATAAGAACGGTTGGGATCAAAGTTTTAATTTTTAGAAGTTCAGCTATGCTGTCGTAAGCTGTGTTAATTTTTTGGGAGAGATTGTCACTGGTTAGTTTTTTTGTCCAATTCAAAATAAAGTTGAAAAATTCCCTCTTACTTACAGCGAGTGTCCCGGCGATTAGTGTAATTCCGACACCGGCGATTACCCCCTTGCCGTAGTTGAAGTAAAAAGCGCCAAAGAGCGCAAGTAGAAGAAGCGCTAAAAAGTCAGTTAATCTTTCAGCTATTACGATCGGGGCAGAGCGTGATATTTGAACATTATCCGTCAACTTCAACAAGTATGATTTTAACGCTTCCCCAATTTTTCCCGGGGTAACGGACATAGTTAAACCGCTTATGAAGACAATTAAACTTTTGAAGGTTGAAATTTTTATTCCGAGTTTCTTCAGATAAAATTCCCATCTAGCAAAGCGGATTAAATAATTCAGAATTGAAAGCAATAAAATTGGAGCGATGAGGAGCCAATTGAAGCTTTTAATTGCGTTGATTAATTCAGCGACATTGGCATAGAAAGATAAGATGGCAAGTATCAGTATGCCGACGAAGATTGATGCAAGTATTTTTTTGTGGAGGTTTTCAATCATCGGAGAGAAATTCTTTCATTCTAAGGTAAAACTTCGTCAGTGGGAAACCCACGACATTGTAGAAGCACCCGTTTATTTTCTCAACGAAGACAGCACCGTAATCATCTTGAATGCCATATGCCCCAGCTTTGTCAAGCGGTGAGCCAGTTGCAACATATTCATCTATCTCCTCATCGCTTAATTCTCTAAACTTGACATCCGTGACTTCAAAATCGGAGATAAATCTTCCAGTTTTGGTGTCAAGTATTGTGAAGCCAGTATATACCTGATGTGTTTTTCCTGAAAGTTTTCTTAACATTTGTTTTGCTTCGTTTGGGTCTTTCGGTTTATTTATTATTTCGCCTTCAAGGACAACTATCGTGTCAGCTGATATTATAATTGCGTCATCGTATTTTTTTGCGACCTCCGTTGCTTTTTTCTTTGAAAGGTTTAGGACATGGTCTGCGGGAGAAATTGATTGAATTGAGTCCTCGTCAATACCGCTTGGGTGAACTGTGAATTTGAGCCCGATCTGTTTTAAAAGCACTTGTCTTCTTGGTGAAGCGGATGCAAGAACTATCGGTTTATTTATTTTAAGCATTTTTCAAATTCGTTTATTAACAAAAAATCCCGACACGAGGTCGGGATTAAATTAAGAAATGAAAATTTTAAATTCAAAAGAATCGGGGGAAAATTATCTGAACATCGCCTTGATGCTTCCCCAGGTCCTTTTGACGCTTGAGACCTTGTGAAGCACCGTTATCGGACCGACATAAAAAGAACCGTTGTTCGTTACGACTTGGAGTCGGTAAAAGTAGATGTTATCTGTCTGTTTAAAGGCGGATGCGTCAATATATTCGTAGATTGAGTTGCTACCCTTTGGTGAAATTTCAGCAAGTTTTGCGAATTCACTTGATTGATTTACGCCTCTTTCAAGGACGAATTTTTGAACCCCTGTCTCATCGGATGTTTTCCAACGAATTATGACATTATCATTTTGGCTTTGTGCTGTGAAATATTCAACTACAGTTCCAGCTATTGAAATAGCGAAGGTAAGTGCGAGAATTAAAAAAAGTGCTTTCTTCATCGTGTTTAACCTTTTTATTTTCAGTTCAAAGTTAATACAATTTTAGGTAAAAGTCAAGAATTTGGGAAGTGGCGCAGAGCACACTTGACATAGTGATTTTTTTGAGTTATATTTAAATCGTAAAATACAGGTTGAGAGACGAATGAAGGTAATTGTTAACGATTTAAGTTTTGATGTTGATTTACAGAAAAAGGAACACGGGAAGTTTGAGGCGGAAATAGGGGGGGAAAAGTTTAAGGTTGAAATTTTAAACCTCTCAAAAAATGAGATAACCCTTTCAATAGATGGCAAAGTATTTAATTTCAGTTTTAGTTTTAATGGGGAAACGATCAATTTGGTTGATTCAATTTCCGATTATGAGTGTAGGGTCTTGAACAAATTTCAGGAGTTAATAGATTCCTACCGAAGCACCTACCTTGATAAAGAGAAAAGTGAGAAAATCTTAAAATCACCTATGCCTGGGCTTATAACCAAGATTCTTGTCAAGCCCGGGATGAAAATTAAAATTGGGGACAAGCTCTTAATTCTTGAAGCCATGAAGATGGAAAACGAGATCAGGAGCGATGTTGAAGGGACGATTGAAGCAATACTTGTCAATGAGGGTGATGCGGTTGAAAAGGGAGCAGAACTGTTGAAAATTTCTTCAAACTAAACAAAAAGTGGAGGAAATATGCGCTTTATTTTAACCCTTGCAGTTTTATTTTTAGTTTCAACGACTTCGTTATTTTCCAGTGGCTTTCAAATCAATGAACACGGCGCAAGAGCCACTGGTATGGCTGGGGCATTTGTCACATCATATGCTCCAATAAGTATCTTTTACAATCCAGCTGGTTTAGCTTATTTGAAAGGAACGAATCTCTCGCTTGGGACAACGCTTATCTTCCCTTCAGCCAGATTTCGCGGTCCTTATCAACTTAACACGACACAGGAACACAAGATGGTTAAGCAGGTTTTTTATCCGAGTAATCTTTATTTAACACACACTATGGAAAGTGGGCTTGCCTTCGGAATCGGTGTTTTTAACCCCTATGGGCTTGGTTCAAAATGGCCCGAGGACTGGGTCGGGCGTGCGATAACGGTTCAATCAGACCTTAAAACATTTTACATCAATCCAACCATTGCTTACACCTTTGCAGATGAGCTTTCTCTCGGTTTTGGGTTTGATTATGTTTATTCAACTGTTACTTTGACAAGAAAAATCACAAGTTTTAATCCCGAGGTGGATGTTAAGTTAGAAGGGAGTGGATCTGGCGTTGGTTATAATGTTGGCGCTTTGTTAAAGTTTGGCCTCGTATCACTTGGTTTTTCGTATCGTTCCCAAGTTAAAGTTAATTATTCAGGGACGGCTGAGTTTAAAAAGCCAGCTGTTCTTGACCCATTGCTTCCGGGCGGGAATATAAAGACAAGCGTTAAAATGCCAGATATAATCATGGCTGGCGTTGGATTTTCAGGGGAGGATTTAACGGTTGAATTTGGCTATCAATTTACAAGGTGGTCATCTTATGATGTGGTTGAAATTGATTTTGAAAATGAGACGGCAGCTCAAAGGGACCAGACACTTGAGAGATATTATCGCGATGTATCAATTTACAAGGCGGGGCTTGAGTATCGTTTTGGAAACTTTGCGTTAAGAGGTGGTATCGCTTATGATCAAAATCCAATTGATGACAAATATGTTGAGCCATCGCTCCCGGATTCCGACCGATGGGAGTTTACAGTTGGGGCTGGATATACGATGGGCAACTTAACAATTGATCTTGCTTATATGTTTGTTAGATTTAAACAGAGGGAGGTTATCGGCACCGTTGTCGGATTTGATGGTGTTTACAATGCAAGTGCTCACCTCTTTGGGATAAACATCTCGTATAAACTTTTTTAATTCAAAACTAAACCGGGTTTTGTGCCATGAGGAAGAAAATTCAAATTCTCAATTTTTTACCAGTTCTTTTTGTTTTTCTACTTGCTTTTGTTTTTTATGCGTGTGAAGAATTTTCGGAGGTTGGGAATCCGCCATCGCTTGGGAAAGTTGATTTTTCAAGGGTCGTTGCGATTGGGAATTCGTTGACAGCTGGTTTTCAGGATGGTGCATTGTTTGAAGGTGCTCAACAGTATTCATATGCAAATTTGATAGTTCAGCAGATCAATTCAATTGGTGGGAATGTAAATTTCGTTCAACCATTGATAAGCGAACCAGGAATAGGGACGAGGTTATATTTGAGGTCGCTTTCACCACTTACACTTCAACAGCAAACGGTGACGGGTGCTCCGAAAAACTTAACTCATCCTGCACCATTTAACAATCTTGCCGTTCCTGGCGCGATATTATATGATGTTTTTGACACGACCGATTTTGCAGCGAAATCATCTGCCCGTCAGAATCCATTTTTCCAGATTGTTTTAAGAAGCAAAGCGTTTGGTCCGACGATGTTTCATCAGGCGAAGGCATTAAATCCGACTTTTGTCATCTTTTGGATGGGAAACAATGATGTCTTAGGTTATGCTGCAAGTGGTGGAACAAGAGGAACTGATCCAACTGGAAAATTACCTACGCCGGATGTCATCTTTCAACTTCTTTTCCGACAGGCTATTGATTCACTCCTTAAGATTAACACTACTGTTAAAGTAGCTGTTGCCAATATCCCCGATGTCACTGTGATACCTTTCTTTACGACAATACCTTGGTTTATTGTTGATCCTACAACTGGCAGTCCAGTTCTTGATCAACAGGGCAGACCAATTCCGCTCATTGGAATAAAGGGAGGACAGCCAGCGCAACTTGGTCCAGGTGACCTTGTTTTGCTTACAGCGAGCTCATTGATAGCAACTGGTTACGGATTGCCGAATGTTCCACCATTTAATCAATTGCCCAATGCTGGGAAACCACTTCCTGATGAATATGTTCTTGACGCAAGTGAAGTTGCAATTGCAAGAGCTGCGATTCAAAAGTTTAATTTGATAATTGATACTGTCGTAACAAACCCGACCCGTGCGGGTAGAGTTGTCAGGGTTGATATTTATTCAAAGTTAAAAGATGTCAAAGAGCATGGGCTTGAAATCGCTGGGTTTAAATTTACGACCGATTATATAACTGGTGGGCTTTTCAGTTTGGATGGGGTTCATCCTTCATCACGGGGACACGGTATAGTTGCGAATGAATTTATAAAGGCGATAAATACAAAGTTTGGCACAAATATACCTTATGTTGATGTTATGTCTTTGCCTGGGATTCAGTTGCCAACAACCGCAGTTGCTCAAGGGAAATATCAAATTCCAAAAGTTCCAGCTGAGGCGCTTAAAAGGGTGGTTGATTTGATGGTTGGTAGATGATTTTTCTTTAGGATTAGAGGGGCGACATTTAGTCGCCCCTTTTTATTTTAAAGGGAACAACTCTACTTTCGTTATCGTCATTTTAGATGAAAAACAAAAAACAAAATTAGGTTAAACTATGCGCAGATATTTACCCACCTTGATTATTTCCATTATCGTATTCACCTCTTTAATTTTTGCTCAAGATGAAGCTCGTCTTTTCAGATTTCCTGCGATTTATGATTCACAGATTGTTTTCACTTATGCGGGCGATCTTTACATTGTTTCTGCAAATGGTGGGATTGCTCGGAAGTTGACAAGTCATAAGGGTTATGAAATGTTTGCTCGTTTTTCTCCTGATGGTAAATATATCGCTTTTACAGCTCAATATGATGGAAATACGGAAGTTTATGTGATGCCATCTGAAGGTGGTGTTCCTCGCAGATTGACCTACACCGCAACGCTTGAGCGCGATGATGTTTCAGATAGGATGGGTCCAAATAACATCGTGATGGGTTGGACTCCAGATGGTAAGTATGTCATTTTCCGCTCAAGGATGAAAAGTTGGAATGCTTTTCAGGGGAAATTATATAAAGTTTCACTTGATGGAGATATCCCAGAGGAGTTACCATTGCCGAGAGGTGGTTTCTGCTCTTTCTCACCAGATGGAAAGAAGCTTGCTTACAACAGGGTCTTTCGCGAGTTTAGAACTTGGAAAAGATACAGAGGTGGGATGGCTGATGATATTTGGATTTATGACTTTGAGACGAAAAAGACGGAAAATATAACAAATAACCCCGCATCAGATATTATTCCGATGTGGTATGGCGATAAAATTTATTTCATCTCGGACAGGGATGAGAATAAAAGAATGAATCTTTATGTCTATGACTTGAAAACGAAACAGACGAGGAAGCTGACGAATTTCAAGGACTATGACATTAAGTTTCCGTCAATTGGGAAAAATGCGATCGTCTTTGAATATGCCGGGTATATTTACAAGTTTGATCTTAAGACGGAAAAGGTTGAGAAAGTTCCAATCATAATTGCAGATGACATGTTGAATGGTCGTGGTGGAATAATAAAGGTTAGCGATTTTATAACCGATTATGATATTTCACCTGATGGAAAAAGGGCTTTGTTTGTTGCTCGTGGTGATATCTTTACAGTTCCAGCTAAAGAGGGACAGACGAGAAATTTGACTGCGACATCTGGGGTTCACGAGCGTGATGCGGTTTGGTCTCCAGATGGTAGATATATCGCTTATATTTCAGATGCGACTGGGGAAGATGAAATTTACATCATCCCTCAGGATGGCAGTGGGAAGCCAATTCAAATAACATCTGGGGAAGATACTTATAAATATCAACCTGTTTGGTCACCAGACGGGAAGAAAATAATGTGGTCGGATAGAAAATTGAGATTACGCTATGTTGATATTCAAACCAAAAAAATAAAGGATGTCGCGCAGTCAAAAGTTTGGGAGATAAGACAATATGCGTGGTCACCTGACGGGAAATGGATTGCTTATGTTAAGCCGGAAGAGGAAGGACTTTCAAAAATTTACCTTTATTCACTTGAAAAAGATGAATCATATGAAGTCACGGATGGATGGTATGCATCTTACAGTCCGATTTTCAGCTCTGACGGGAAGTATTTAATTTTTGTCTCGGATAGGGATTTTAATCCGATTTACGGCAGAACCGAGTTCAATCATGTTTATCAAGATATGGCAAGGGTTTATCTTGTTTTGCTTTCAAAGAGCGTTGAGTCGCCGTTTAAGCCAACAAGCGATGAAGTTAAAGTAAGCGAAGGGAAACAGGAACAGCAAAAAGAAGAAGCAAAGAAAGGTCCTGTCAGTGTAGTGATTGACCTTGATGGGATAAAAGAAAGAATAGTTGGTTTGCCGATAACACCATCAAATTATACGCGTCTTGGTTATGTTCAGGACAAAGTTTACTACATAAGGAGAGGGTTGAAGGATAATAAACCGACGCTTTTTATGTATGATTTGAAGGAGAAAAAGGAGACGGAGATTGGTCAATTTGATAATTTTGTTATTTCGTTTGATGGGAAGAAGATGCTTGTTGTCAGGGAAAAGGCATACGCAATTGTTGATTTGCCGAAGGCGAAGCTTGAGTTGAAAGACCAGCTTGACCTTTCTGGACTTGAAGTTAATCTTGACAGGCGGGCGGAGTGGAAACAAATTTTTGATGAATGTTGGAGACAGATGCGTGAATTTTTCTATGATCCGAACCTCCATGGTGTTGATTGGGAGGCAGTCAAAAAGAAGTATGAGGTTTTGTTACCTTATGTCAATCATCGTGCGGATTTGACTTATATAATTGGTGAGATGATCGGAGAGTTAAACGCTGGTCACACTTATGTTGGCGGGGGCGACCTCCCGAAAATAGATAAGACGCGGGTCGGTTTGCTTGGCGCTGACCTTGAAAGGGACAAGTCATCGGGTTATTACAGGATAAAGAAAATTTTGAAGGGTCAAAATTGGGATAAAAATCTAAGGTCACCTTTGACAGAACCCGGAGTTAATGTGAAAGAAGGTTATTACATACTCGCTGTAAATGGTAAGTCGGTTAAGGAGATGAAAAATATCTACGAGTCGCTTGTAAATACGGTTGGGAAGCAGGTGAAGCTTCGTGTTAATTCTCAGCCAAAGGAGGAAGGAAGCTGGGAGGTTACAGTTGTTCCGATAGGTGATGAGACACGGCTTTACTATTACAATTGGGTTCAAAGCAATATAGAGAAAGTTAATAAAGCAACGGATGGGAAGGTTGGATATATTCATATCCCTGATATGGGAGTTATGGGGTTAAACGAGTTCGTTAAGCATTTTTATCCTCAACTTAACAAGAAGGCACTGATCATTGATGTTAGAGGCAATGGTGGCGGGAATGTCTCACCGATGATAATTGAGCGTTTACGCAGGGAGATTGCTATGGTAAGCATTTCAAGATATACGATACCGACTCCAAACCCGAGGGATATGCATTATGGTCCGAAGATTTGTATAATTGATGAATTTTCCGCTTCGGATGGTGATATATTCCCGTATAGGTTCAAGAAGTATGGGCTTGGAAAGCTTGTTGGTAAGAGAACTTGGGGAGGTGTGATAGGCATCAGGGGGACATTGCCCCTTGTTGATGGTGGATATTTGAATAAGCCTGAGTTTGCAGTCTATGGCGCTGAGGGGGAGGGATGGATAATTGAAGGTTACGGGGTTGAGCCGGATGTTTATGTTGACAATGACCCGGCAAAGGAATATGCCGGTATTGATGAACAGCTTAACAAGGCGATTGAATTGATACTTGAGGAGTTGAAGATGAAGGAGAAGAAGCTTCCACCTGTGCCACCTTATCCGAAGAAGTAATGTTGAAGGGGCGAGCTTTGGCTCGCCTTTTTTATTTTTGATGGCAAATTTTTATTTTTATCTTGAAGAAAGTAGCTGATTAAAAATTTCATTCCGTAAAGATATGTCCGTCAATGTTAAAGGTGAAACAGGGTTAATTTTAATTGATGGTGCAATTGGTGAAGGTGGAGGGCAAGTTTTGAGAACTTCGCTTGCGCTTTCCATTTTGCTCTTGAAACCATTTGAGATGATAAACATCCGAGCCAATAGACCAAACCCCGGGATTCAACCGCAACATTTAAAGGCGATTGAGTCATCTGCTGTTATTTCTGACGCTGTCGTTGAAGGTGCTTACTTGAAGTCAAATCGCATCAGATTTTATCCATCGCGTATAAAGTTTGGAAATTTCAGATTTGATATCGGAACAGCTGGCTCAACATCTCTTGTTTTGCAAACGCTTTATCTTCCTTTGTCTTTTTCCAATGGAACTTCAACACTTGTGATAATTGGTGGAACGCATGTGGCTTGGAGTCCGACATTTGACTATATCAAAAATTGTTGGATCTATTTTATGGAAAGGATCGGATTGAAGATAAAAGTAGAGATGAAAAGAGCCGGCTTTTATCCACACGGTGGGGGTGAGATAAAAGCAGTGATAAGTCCAACACAGGGAGTAAAACCAATTAAACTCATTGAGCGAGGGAAACTTTCAAAGATTCAAATTTATTCGGCGCATACAAATCTAACGGATGAGGTTGCGCAAAGGCAGGCTAAAGCTGCTGAAAAAGTTTTAAAAGGATATAGTGAAGTTGAAGTCATAGTTGATGAACTCAAGTCACACTCAAAAAATACTACAATAGCGATAACGGGGATTTTTGAAAATACGGTTTGTTGTTATACGAACCTCGGTGAGAGAGGCAAAAGAGCTGAAATTGTTGCAGAGGAGGCGTGCGAAAAGTTTATTAGGTTTATCTCCTCTGGCGCCGTCGTTGATGAACATATGGCTGACCAGATTTTGCTTCCACTTTCAATTGCTGATGGTGTTTCAGAGTTCACGACACCAAGGATTACAAATCATCTTCTCACAAACATTGAGACGATAAAAAAGTTCCTTGAGGTTGATTTTGAAATAGAAGAACTTGGAAATTCGTTCAAAGTGAAAATAAAACCTGGTGAATTTAAGCATGAGGGTTAGGATACTTGATTTGAAAAATGAGATTGAAGTCGCAGAGGAGATTTTAAGGTTCGGAGAAATTGATAGAAATTTTTCTTCGGAAGTTGTGCTTGAGAAGTTGTTGGATGTAAGTTTTAAAATTGAAGGCGTAAGCGATGAGATTTCAAGTTTTGTTTCAAGTGAAGTTGCAAGGCGTTTAAATGTGGATGTTTTTGTGTCAACGGCAAGGGAAAACGGAAAAAGGGATTTGATAGCGTCAATGAAGCGGGAAAATTTGAGATACTTTTTGAATATTTTGAGCAATTTTTCCGATGAAGGGAAAGAGCTTGCGGGGAAATTGTCCCGGGCGATTGATGGATTTTCCGGGGATGATTTGATTTATAAGTTCGGTGATGTTGAGTTTGATTTTTCAAAGAGGACTTATGTGATGGGGATTTTGAATGTGACGCCTGATTCATTTTCGGATGGCGGGAGGTATTTCACGCTTGATTTGGCGCTTGAACACGCTTTGAAGATGATTGAAGAGGGCGCAGATATAATTGATGTGGGTGGCGAATCAACTCGTCCGGGCTCAGACCCAGTTCCAATTGAAGAGGAATTAAGAAGGGTTATACCTGTTATAAAGGAACTTGCGAAGCGGACAAAAGTTCCGATTTCAATTGATACTTATAAGTCGGAAGTTGCAAGGCAAGCGCTTGACAATGGTGCTATGATTGTAAATGATATAAGTGGGTTAAGATTTGATGAGAAGATGGTTGAAGTTGTTGCGGAATATAAAGCGAGCGTTGTTTTGATGCATATAAAGGGGACGCCGAAGACAATGCAACAAAACCCCGAGTATAAAGATGTGATATCCGAGATTTATTCCTACCTTTCTGAAAGAGTTGATTTAGCCGTTAGCGTTGGGATAAAACAAATAATCGTTGACCCTGGGATTGGTTTTGGGAAGAGGTTGAGTGATAATCTTGAGATAATAAGACGTCTTCGTGAGTTTAAGTCGCTTGGCTATCCAATTTTGATAGGCGTATCAAGGAAGTCATTCATTGGCAATGTTTTAAATTTGCCCGTTGATCAACGACTTGAAGGGACAGCTGGGGCGGTTGCGATTTCTGTTTGGAATGGTGCGAATATAGTTAGAGTTCACGATGTCAAGGAGATGGTTCGTGTCGTTAGGATAGTTGATGCGATAAAGAAAACAGCATTAAAGCAAGAGCAATGATTGAGCTTGTGAAAATAGGTTTTTTGCGTTTGACATTGATTGATGTCATTGACATTATGATTGTGGGACTTTTGATCCGTCAGCTTTATATTTGGATGAAGGGAACGATAGCAGCACAGATTTTCATAGGGCTTTTGTTTTTAGTGTTTCTTTCGTTTCTTTCCGAGTTAATAAATTTGAAGGTTTTGAATTGGCTTTTAAGGTTTATAGGTGATGTTTGGGTTCTTGCTTTTATAATTTTGTTTCAGCCCGAGTTAAGACGACTTTTGATGCTTGTTGCTAATAATCCATTGTTTCGCCTTATTTTTAAGCCGAGCGTTACAGCTGTGGTTGATGAAATAGTTGAAGCCGTTGCTGAGATGTCGCAAAAGCAAATCGGGGCTTTGATTGTGATACCGAGGCAAACTGGGATAAAGTCAATAGTTGAGACGGGGGTTCCGATTCAGGCGAAGGTGACAAAGGAACTTCTTTTAACGATTTTTTTCCCGAGGTCTCCTCTTCACGATGGCGCCGTTGTAATCTCAGGGGATAGGGTTGAAGCTGCAGCTTGTACATTGCCTTTGAGCGCACAATCAAAGATTGGTAATTTTTTGCTCGGGACAAGGCACAGAGCTGCACTTGGGCTCAGTGAGATTTCAGACGCAATTGTCGTTATAGTAAGTGAAGAAACAGGGACTATATCCCTTGCCGAGGGTGGCAAATTGACACGTGGTCTTTCACCTGAAGGTTTGAAGAAGAAGTTACTTGCGGAGTTACAAGCAACGGACAAATCGCCGAAAGAAATTTTTGAAGAGGTCTCACAAGGTGAATAATATCTGCGCCATAATACCAGCATATAATTCCGAAAAAACAATCGGAACATTGCTTGAGAAAGTTTTGAAATTTGTCAATGATGTCGTTGTGATTGATGATGGTTCCGTTGATAGAACTGTTGATATCGCTTCCGAATTCGGTGTTTATGTCATCAGGCACGAAAGAAACTTTGGGAAGGGAAGGGCATTGAAAACGGGGTTTGAATTTGCAAAGTTAAAAAATTATGATGCTGTGCTCACGCTTGATTCAGATTTGCAACACAATCCTGAGGAAATACCGAAGTTTTTTAAAAAGTACGCAGATGGGTTTGACATCGTCATCGGGAACAGGATGAAAAATTTGAAGGGGATGCCGATTGAGAGAATTTTTTCAAATAAGACGACATCGCTTTTGATTTCGCTTAGAACAGGAGTAAAAGTTCCTGATAGTCAGTGTGGTTTTAGGTTGATCGGGATTGAAGTTATAAAAAATGTTGATGCGAAAAGCGATGGGTTTGCTTTTGAGAGTGAATTCTTGATAAAGGCGTTGCTTTGTGGTTTCAATGTTGGTTTTGTTGATATTGAGACGATTTACAACGGGGAGAGAAGTTATATAAAACATGTGAGGGATACTTTCAAGTTCGTTTCAATTTATCTTCAAAGTTTTTTTTGGGAAAATAAACGAGGTAAAGTTTAGAGTTGGGAAAGTTTGAAGATGAGCGTAAAGCAATGGTTGAGTTACTTAGGAAGCGTGGCATAAAGGATGAAAATGTTTTGAGGGCGATGGAAAAAATACCGAGGCATCTTTTTGTTCCTGAGGCGTTGATTAATTACGCTTATGAAGATTCGGCTTTGCCGATAGGGTGTTCGCAGACGATATCACAGCCGTATACGGTTGCTTTTATGACAGAAGCATTGAAAGTTAAGCCGGGTGATAAGATACTTGAGGTGGGAACAGGTTCAGGGTATCAAGCAGCGATACTTGCGGAGATGGGAGCTCAGGTTTTCACGATTGAGAGATTTGAGGAACTTTTAAAAACGGCACTTGAAAAGCTTTCAAAACTTGGGTATAATGTCATAGGAATGGTTGGGGATGGTTCAATTGGTTGGAGCGAGTTTGCCCCTTATGATGGTATAATTGTCACTGCTGCAGCTCCGAGGATACCCCAATCGCTTGTCAAACAACTTAAAATTGGTGGACGACTTGTAATACCCATTGGCGATCTTGATATTCAGGAGCTTTACATAATTAAAAAAGTAAGCGAGACCAAGCTTGATATAAAAAAGAAGTTCGGTTTCAAATTTGTCCCTCTTATCGGAAAGGAAGGTTGGGGAGAGGATAGTTTCAGGAACAACGGAAGGTGAAATTTATTATGAAAAAAAAGGTCCTTGCTATTGTTGGTCCAACTGCATCGGGGAAGACAAAATTATCAATTATAGTTGCTGAGAAAATCGGTGGTGAAATAATTTCAGCTGATTCAAGGCAAGTTTACAGATATATGGACATTGGGACAGCAAAGCCATCAAAGGAAGAAAGAGAGAGGGTGAAACATTATTTTATTGACGAGCTGAATCCAGACGAGGAATTTAACGCAGGTGTTTTTGGAGAGAGGGGACGTGAGATAATTGAAGATATATTCTCAAGAGGTAAAGTTCCAATCATAGTTGGTGGTTCAGGTCTTTATGTTAAGTCGCTTATAGATGGTTTCTTTGAGGGTCCGGCTGGGGATTGGGAATTGAGGGAAACACTTTACAGAAAAGCTAAACAACTTGGTAAAGAAGCGGTTTACGAGGAGTTGAAAAGGGTTGACCCGGCATCGGCTGAAAAAATTCATCCGAACAATCTCAAAAGGGTTATAAGGGCGCTTGAGGTTTATTATTTGACTGGCAAGCCGATTTCACAACTTCAAGTTGAAATGAAACCAGAGATAAACTTTGAGACCGTTCAGGTTGGGCTTAATTGGGATAGGAAAAAACTTTATAGGAGAATTGAAAAAAGAGTTGATGAAATGATAGAACGGGGTTTGATTGATGAGGTTAGGAAATTGAGGGAGCTCGGTTATGATAAGAATCTTAACTCACTTCAAACGGTTGGGTATAAAGAGGTCTTTGATTATCTTGATGGGCTTATCTCTTATGATGAAATGGTTTACTTGATAAAGAGAAATTCAAGAAGGTATGCCAAAAGGCAGTTGACTTGGTTTAGGCAGGATAGGAGAATAATTTGGGTTGATGTTGATGATGGAACTGATTTTAACGAACTTGCTGATAAGGTGATAGAGATTTACAGTAGGGGGAATTAAATTTTTGCTTGTTTTGGTCTTTTGTTTTTAAATTTTTTCAAAAAGCGTTTTGAAAAATGCTTTACATTGAGCGTGAAAAATGGATTGGAAAAGGGAAAGAAGAAATTGAAAGGGATTGGGCGGAAAGGGGTTTCACCTGTGATGTTTGGGTTGATCCACCCTGGCAAAGTTGGGAGGATTTTGTCCATGATACGGATGAGCTCGTAACTCCTTTGAATGCGACGCTTGAAATTGAATGTGAAGGTGAGATTGCAGAACTTAAACCAGGGGATGAGTGGTTCATACCTCGTGGGGCGGTTCACTCCGTAAGAAATAAAAACAATGTGGTTGCATATTGGCTTTACGGCTACAATATATCAAAAACAAAAGCTTAAAAAGCGAGATGGAATATAGGCAATTTGGTCAAACTGACATTAAAATCCCCGTTGTAACATTTGGCGGTTGGGCTATAGGAGGATGGTTTTGGGGAGGAACAGACGAAGAACTTGCAATTAAAGCAATTCACAGGGCGATTGAACTTGGGATGAATTGCATTGATACTGCACCAGTTTATGGGTTTGGGCTTGGTGAGGAAATCGTCGGTAAAGCAATTAAAGGGAAAAGAAATGAAGTTATAATTGCCACGAAATGCGGACTCCGATGGGATAAAGAAGAAGGTGAGTTTTTCTTTGATACATATTTCAACGGTAGAAGATATTATGTTTATAAAAATTTGAGGAAAGATTCAATAATTGAGGAGTGCGAAAGAAGTTTAAAACGGCTCGGGGTTGATTACATTGATATTTATCAGATTCATTGGCCTGATAGAACAACACCTGTTGATGAATCGCTTGAGGCGTTGGTGAAACTTCAGGAACAGGGCAAGATAAGGTTTTTTGGTGTTAGCAATTTTGATGTGAATTTAATGAAGGAAGTAGTTAAATATGCTCGGGTTGAAAGTGACCAAGTGAAATATAATTTGCTTGAGCGTTCAATTGAAAATGATTTAACATCGTTTTGCATTGAAAATAAAATCTCAATCCTTGCTTATAGCCCTCTTGAACAGGGACTTCTTACCGGTAAGATAACTATGGAGACGGAATTTAAGAGTGGCGATTTGAGGAAAAGACAATTTTGGTTTCAGCCTGAAAATAGGAGGAAAGTTCTTGAGGCGCTTGAGAAGATAAAGCCAATAGCAAAGGAGAAAGGAGTGACATTGGCTCAACTTGTGATCAATTGGACTTTTTCACAGCCAGGGATTACGACGGCTATAGTTGGCGCAAGAAATCCGCAGCAAGTTGAAGAAAATGCAGGCGCCGTTGAGTTCAAGCTGACGGAAGAGGAGATTAAAAAGATAAAGGAGGCATTTACATGGGAAGGATAACCTTTCTTTCTATTTTGTTGATAAGTTTCTCACTTGCTCAAAGACCTGAATATTTTCAACAGAGGGTTGATTATTTCATTGATGTAACGCTTGATGTTAAATCGCATTTGATGAGCGGGAAACAAACGGCAGTGTATTATAACAATTCTCCTGATACGCTTTATGAAATTTATTACCATCTTTATTTGAATGCTTTCAAACCTAGCAGCTCAATGCAAGTTCGGGGTGATGTTATAAGAAATGCTCTTGGTGAAAGGATAAGAAGGATGAAGCCAGATGAATATGGTTGGACGAAGGTGAGATATCTAAGGGCGGACGATGAGGACATTGAGTTTGAAATTTTTGATACGATTTTAAGGGCTAAACTTAAAAAAGCACTTTTGCCAGGTCAAAGTGTTAAACTTGAGATGGAATTTGAATCTCAAATTCCAAAACAAACAAGGAGAAATGGGCGGGACAATCGCGAGGGGATTGATTATAGCATGGCTCAATGGTATCCGAAGATATGTGAATATGATTTTGAGGGTTGGCACGCGGATCAATATATTGAACGCGAGTTTTACGGTGTTTGGGGAAATTTTGATGTTAAGATAACTTTGCCATCGGATTATCTAGTTGGGGCAACGGGCGTAATTCAAAATCCAGATGAAGTTATGTGCGGTTATGAGCTTGGCGCTGTTGATACAGTCATATTTCCACAGGAGTGGAAAAGGAATTTAAAACCAGGGTTGAAGACATGGCATTTTAAAGCTGAAAATGTCCACGATTTTGCCTGGGTCGCTGACCGGGATTATATTCACGAGATAACATGGGTTTCACTTGACGAGGATACGGTTGTGGTTCATTTGCTTTATCAGCCCGATGTTTATAATCTTTGGAGGGAAACGGGGAAATTCACGAAGGAGATAATAAAACTTTACAGTGATTGGTTTTTCAAGTATCCATACAAAAGTTTCACCGTAGCTCAAGCAGGTGATGGCGGGATGGAATATCCGATGTTGATAATGATAACGGGGAGAAGGTCAAGGACAAGCATGATCGGAATACTTGCACATGAGATTGGGCATATTTGGTTTTATGGCTTGATTGGAAATAATGAGTCAAAAGAAGCTTGGATTGATGAAGGTGGGGCAAGTTTTGTCACACCGCGCGTGTTCAAGGAATTTCTTGGCAAGGAATGGAAAGATTTCTCAGGGATTGAAGCGATTTTAAGACCTGAATCGGATATTTACGGTGGATATAGAAGCTATGTGCGTTTTTCACATCTTGGCTTTGAAGAGCCAGTTCTTTTACATTCAGATTTTTTCAGGGAGTCGGTGACTTATACAAACGCTGTTTATGGCAAGGGTGCTTCTATCTTTGAGATGCTTGAGTATGTCCTTGGAGATAGCGTTTTTAATCAGGTTATGAAGGAGTTCTTCAACAGGTGGGCTTTCAAGCATCCTACGACAAAAGATTTTGAAAGGGTTGCTGAAAATGTAAGTGGTATGGAACTTGATTGGTTCTTTGATCAATGGCTTAAAACGACAAGAAAATGCGATTATGGGATTGAAAGTTTTAATGGGGAATGGAAATTTGAAAATGGCATTAGGAAGTATATCGCAAGGGTGAGATTGCGAAATTACGGTGAGATAGTTATGCCAATAGATCTCTACTTTTATTTTAAAGACGGAACTTATCAAAAGGTTATTATACCGCTTGACCTTCAACTTAAACCCAAAAAGGAGCCAGGGGCTATAGTTCTTCCTCCTTGGTTTTGGGTAAATCCAATTTATGAATTTGAAATCGCATTTGATAAAGAAGTTAAAATGGTTGAGATTGACAGTGATTTTAAGTTAAGGGACATCAATAGATTGAACAACAGGGTTGGGCTTTTGAACAAAGTCCAGTTGAAGTTTCTTGAACAGACGAATTTGAATCCGCCGATTGATAAGTATTGGTTGACATTTAGACCTTCACTTTGGTTCTCTCAAGTTGATGGGATAAGGTTGGGATTGATTTTTAACGGTGCTTATCTTTTCAATTTTTATGAGACGAAGTTTGGGGCATGGTATAATGCGAGGACTAAAAACTTTGATTATTTTGGGGATTATAAAAACAATACGCTTCAAGTTTTGGGGAGATTAAGCGAGTTTGAAATTGAGGTCTTTAAGCTTCACGGGTTGAGGAGAATTTATTTTGATATCGCAAAAGATGTGAGAAAATATCTGACGATACCGCCATTTTATCGTTTTACTTTTTTCTTTGAGCATACATCTCTTGTTGAGAATAAGCTGCCGTTTTTGAGGATAAATTGGGAAACGGGAAACTTTAACTCCGTCGGTTTAAAAGTTGATGCATTTCATCAGTTACGTAGATTGAATTTATACGGCGTTTTGAATTTCAAGGCGACAACAGCAAACAGTGCGAAAAATTTTACTAACATATCACTTGAGTTGAAGCAATCAAGCGCTTTTAAATGGGGTGAATTTTCAACGCGACTTTATCTTGTAAGGTCATACGGTCAGGTGCCAGTTCAAGAAAAATTTTATCTTGTCGCAAATCCGTATGAAACTTTCTTTAATCAGCAATTTAGAATGTTATACCTAGTAGACAGAAGATTTTCCGAGAAGGCGAATTTATTCTTGAAGGGCGGTTTGAATTTGCGCGGATATTTTGATAGGGACAGCATAACGATAATAAGAGGTGGAAGTTTGAATTTTGATTTGACATTTTTAAGATTTAAAAACTTTGCGATCTCGTGGTTTGGAGATGTTGGGGTTTTTGAGGGAAGCGAGAACGCAAATTTGTATGATTCGGGCTTTGAGGTGAAACTTAAACCATTTATGTTTATCCCACCGATAGTTGAAAATTTGATAAATGGTTTCAATAGGTTAAATTTAAATGTTGTTTTTCCGCTCTTTCTTAAAGAAGGAGTCAAGTTTAAATGGGCTGTTGAAATAAAAGTTGAGTAAGGTATGAAATTTCAGTTTTTTTTGACCGTGCTTTTATTTTTGAGCATTGGTGTGATTTCTTCGTCAAAAGGTGGCTTCAAAGTTGAAGATGAATATCTTGAATATCACGCTTTCTGGGGGTTTATAAACCTTGGAAGCATAAAAATTTGGACGGAGACGGATGGCGAATATGTTAAGTCGCGTTTTCAAATTGATTCAAATCCATGGCTTTTTTTCATAAGCATTCATTATGGGTTTGAGAGTGAATTTAGGATTGATTCACTTCTTGATGCGAAGTTTTTGATTTATGAGATGAAAAAGGGCAGAAAAATTGTAACTGTATTTGAGCGCAAGGGAGATAAAATCGTCGCTGCTCAGAAGGATTTAGAAACAGGTGAGGTTATAGAAGTGACCGAAAAAGAGACGAGAAGTTTTTACAATGGTATCACCGCATTTTATCTGACTAGGAAACTTTCAGGGTCAAATCAAAAATTGACTTTGTCAATTTTGATTCAGCTTGATGTTAAGGATGTAGAGGTGAATTTTCATAATGAGAATTCAGATTTAAAATTTTCCGGTTCACTTATAAGGACTAAAAAGATTTCTGGTTTTATTCCATTTGTTGCAGAGGACATAGCGGGTGTGACGGGTGATTTTGTGGCTTATTATTCCGATGATTCAGCGCGGATTCCGATAAGGGCATATTTTAAGACATCCCTTGGGAATGTGAAAGTGGAGCTTGTCAAATGGTCAAGGAGCGATTGGCAACCCCCGCAGGTTGCAGATAAAAAATAAAAAATCTTCCAAAATGAAAGCGCTTGTAACGGGAGGAACTGGATTTATTGGAAGTCATCTCGTTGATGAACTTTTAAAGCGTGGTTATGATGTCAAATGTATCGTCAGGGATACAAGTAATCTGAAATGGCTTGAGGGGAAAGATGTTGAAATTGTGAGAGGGAGTTTGTTTGATGTTGACTTTCTTAAAACGGTGGTTAAAGATATTGATTATGTCTATCATATTGCTGGTGTGACGAAGGGACGAAATTATCGGGATTACTATCGCGGAAATGTTGAGACGACGAAGAATTTGCTTGAGGCGAGTTTATATAGCTCAAATTTGAAAAAATTTATCCTTGCAAGCAGTTTGTCAGCCGTTGGTCCTGGCTATGATAAAGTTCCTGTTGACGAGAGCACACCGTATCATCCAATTACTTCGTATGGTAAAAGCAAAGCAGAGGCGGAGAAAGTCGCGCTTTCTTTCAAAGACAAGCTTCCAATCGTTATAGTACGACCGCCGTCGGTATATGGTCCACGCGATACTTACACTTACGAGATTTTTAGATACATAAAACTCGGCATTCTTCCAGTTGTTTTGCCATCGGATCAGATTTTAAGTTTGGTTTATGTTTCTGACCTCGTTGACGGTTTTATACTTGCGGGTGAGAGTGAGAGATCAACGGGGAAAATTTATTTTATCTCAAGCGATGAAATCTACACTTGGAAGGATATAGAGGTGGCGATATTGAGAGCGCTTGATAAAAAAGTTTTGAGAGTTAAAATCCCAGCACCAATTTTATATTCGGTTTCATTTGTTTCGGAAACGATATGTAAAGTTTTCGGGAAAGCATCACCGCTAAATTCTGAAAAGATAAAAGATATCAGACAGAAGAACTGGGCTTGCTCTGTTGAAAAAGCTAAAAGGGAACTTGGATATAGACACAAAGTTCCCCTTGAAGAGGGGATGGAAAAGACAATTAATTGGTATATTCAAAACGGATGGCTTTGAAAGATTTCAGCGGTAAAATTTTCGCTTTCGGTTACGATGTCTTTATGTTTCCAATTGAAAAATTCGCTTTGGAAAAATTAAGGGCGAAAGCATTAAGCTTTATTGAAGGGAAGAGAATACTTGAGGTTGGAGTTGGAACTGGATTAAATTTTCAATTTTATCCAGATGGGGTTAATGTTATAGCGGTTGAGCCAAAATTTGAAATGCTGAAAAGGGCGATTAAAAGGGCAAAGAATTTTAACGGTCAAATTTACTTTGTTTCTGCAAGGGTTGAGTTCTTGCCATTCAAGGATGATTTTTTTGATTCGGTTTTAGCGACATTTGTTTTTTGCGAGGTTGAAAATCCTGCAAATGGTTTCAGGGAATTGCTCAGAGTTTTGAAACCAGGTGGAAGATTGATTTTGCTTGAACATGTGAGACCAGGGGGTAAATTCCTTTCAAAAGTTTTTGATCTGGTGAACAACTTCACCTCAATTTTGGGGGAGAATATAAACAGGGAAACATTAAAAATTGCACTTGAAGCTGGTGTTGTAATTGAGAAAGTTATAAATGTTTATGGTGATTTTGTCAAATTAATAATCGCTCGGAAATAGTTGGATATTAATTTCAATTCAATTCGCAAGGGGAGGAAATACTCAATAATTGAGGGAAGCTTTGCATTGGTTTTCATCGCTTTGTCAACTGATGTGTTTTTGACGGGGTATGCTTTGATACTTGGTGCGAATGAGTTTGTAATCGGTATAATCGGGGCTATCCCATTTATATCACAGATGATACAATTTCTCGGGACTTTACCTTTTGAAAAAGTATAAAAGTCCGAAAAAGCTCGCAGTAGCAGCAAGCATTTTTAATCGTTGGATTTGGTTTGTTTTGATATTTTCTTCCGTTTATTGATGTAAAAGCGAGGTTAAAATTTTAATTTTCGTTGTCGTTTTTTTTCATTTCGTCGTCAGCTGGGATGGTTTTAGCAAACATCTGGACCACATGGATAAGTGAGATTGCAGCGAGGCGAGTTTGGGGAAAATACTTTGGAAGTGAGAAGCGTTTAATAATAGGGGATAAAACAAGTTGAAAAATTCCGTTTTCTTTATTAAATTAATAATGCCGTTGGAGAGGTTCTTTCACTGGGGCGTCGCCAAGCGGTAAGGCAGCGGTCTTTGGAGCCGCCATTCGGAGGTTCGAATCCTCCCGCCCCAGCAAGTTTGCGTTTGGTTAATTTATAAGTTTTTTTTATCTTTGTCATTGACCGCTTGAAACGATGGAAAAGTAACAAATAGAGTGATGAGTCATATAAAGATTTTCTCTGGAAGGTCAAGTAGAGAGCTTGCTGAGAAAATAGCTGAGGAGATCGGAGAACCGCTTGGAAGTTGTGAGATACGTAATTTTAGTGATGGTGAGATTTGGGTTAAGTATCTTGAGAACATTCGTGGTAATGATGTGTTCATAATCCAATCAACTTTCCCACCCTCGGATAATTTGATGGAGCTTTTAATTATGATTGACGCTGCGAAAAGGGCTTCAGCTCGTCGTATTACAGCTGTTATACCTTATTTCGGCTATGCGAGACAGGACAGAAAAGATCAGCCGAGGGTACCGATAACATCAAAACTTGTCGCAAATTTGATCACCGTTGCAGGTGCAGATAGGGTTTTGACAATGGACTTACACGCTCCCCAAATTCAAGGTTTTTTTGATATACCTTTTGATCATCTTTATTCCGCTGTCGTTTTAGTTCCAGCAATAAGGGAGATGGTTGGTGATTTGGATTTTGTGGTGGTCTCACCAGATATAGGTGGTGTGAAATTTGCCCGCGGGTATGCGAAAAGGTTAAATGCTGAACTTGTGCTCATAGATAAAAGAAGATTGAAACCGAACGAATCGGAAGTGGTGAATGTGGTCGGTGATGTTAAAGGGAAGGTGGTCGTCATCGTTGATGATATAATTGACACCGCTGGGACATTTGTAAACGCAGCTTTGGCTCTTATAGATAGAGGAGCGAAAGCGATTTATGGGGCTTGCACCCATCCGATTTTATCTGGAAATGCGATTGAAAAGATAGAAAACATACCTGTTGAAAAGATTCTTGTAACCGATACCATCCCGCTTAGGAAACAGAGTCCAAAAATTGAGGTAAAATCGGTTGCGAGGATATTTGCCGAGGCAATAAAACGAATACACTGCAATGAATCGTTGAGTGTTTTATTTGAAATTGAAAATTAATTTTATTTAAGGAAGATGACGGAAATAGTTCTAAATGCGGAGGTAAGAAAGACAGGCAAAAGCGCTTCAAATCAATTAAGGCGTTCTGGGAAAATCCCCGGGATTTATTATGCCCCTGGAGATGAGCCATTGCCAATAGCTGTTAGAGAGACTGATCTTAAGAAGTTGATTTATACAACGGAGGCGCATGTAGTTAGATTAAAACTTGGAGATGGGAAAGAGTTTCAGTGTATTTTAAAAGAAGTTGAATTTGACCCCGTTACTAATAAACCAATTCATTTTGACCTTTATGGCTTAAAGGCTGGAGCTACTGTGACGCTTGAAATCCCGGTTGTCCTTGTAGGGAGAGCGCCCGGAGTTGAGAAGGGCGGTGTAATTGAACACCTGCTTCACACTGTTGAGGTTGAATGCCCAGCAAGTGCGATACCTGAACATATTGAGGTTGATATAAGCGCCCTTGACATTGGTGATGCAATTCATGTTAAGGATTTGAAGATACCGAATGTTAGAATTCTTGAGAATGAACTTGCTGTTGTGGTGGCGGTTGTTCCGCCAAGAGGTGGTGAGGTTGAAGAAGCTAAACCAGCTGAGGAGGCACAGCCAACCGCACCATCTCAACAAGAGAAACAAGCTCAGTGAAATTAGTTCTTTTTAAAATTTATGATTGCTATATTTGGACTTGGAAACCCCGGGAAAGAATACGAGATGACGAGGCATAATGTTGGTTTTATGGTTGTTGACGCCTTAGCGGATAAGTTGGGGATAGCGCTTAAGCCAGGAAAAGGTGATTATTTAATCGGTCCGGGTAAATATGAAGGTAAAGAATTGGTGTTGATCAAACCGCTAACTTATATGAACAACAGTGGGATTGCGGTTAAGGATGTTGTTGAGCGCTATAGAGTTGATGTGCGCGATGTCTTTGTGATATGTGATGATTTGAATTTACCACTTGGGATGATAAGAATAAAACAAAAGGGAAGCGATGGTGGACATAATGGGCTTTATTCAATAATCTATCATCTCGGGACTATTGAATTCCCTAGGTTGAGATGTGGGATAGGCAATCCCGACAAGATGAAGAATATGGTTGACTTTGTTCTGTCAAAGTTTGATGAGGATGAGATTGGTATTGTCAATGATATGATCGGACTTGCGGTTGAAGCGACATTGTGCTTTATTTCCGAGGGCGTTTTAAAAGCAATGAATAAGTTTAATAGAAAAGTTAAGTTAAAATTTGATACTCCTTAAAAACAAAAAATGACCATATGGAGGCAATTTAATGGCGAGAAAAATTCCAAAAAATATGCTTTCAAGGCGCTGGTATGAGACAACATTTTTGATCAATGCTTCGCTTGACGATCCGATAATTGAGCAGATAATAAAAAAGTATGAGAATTTTATAAAGGAGCGAGGCGGAGAGATAATTTTATTGGAGCGTTGGGGTAGGAGAAGATTGGCATATCCGATAAATAAGAAGAACAGCGCTTTCTATGTATATATTGAATACTTTGCGCCACCGACAATTGTGAGTGAGCTTGAGAGGGCTTTTCAACTTGATGAGAATATCATGAGATATTTGACTGTCGTTGTAACGAAGAAAGCTCTTAAGGCGAAGGAACAGGAGAAAAGGCGTGGTAGAATAACGATTGAACATCTTGGTCTTGGAAATGTTGAATCCGTTGCTCAAGCTGAAACGGAGGAAGATGAATTTGAAGATGAAGAAGAATAGAGTTTTCGTTTGAAAAATCTTTATGTAAAACTTAACGATGGAGGGAGCAATCTATGGCGAAGGAACTCAAAATGCCTGAGCTTAATAGCGTTGTCATAGTTGGGAATTTAACAAAGGACCCGGTGTTTCGCCAGACGACGAAGGGGACACCGGTTGTCAATTTCACAATCGCCTCAAACAGGAGATTCAGGGATAGTAAGAGGCAGTGGAAAGAGGATGTTTGTTTTGTTGGAGTTGTTGCTTGGAATAAGCTTGCCGAATCTTGTAGAGGGAGATTGAAAAAATCAAGTGCTGTCCTTGTTGAAGGTGAGCTACAAAGCCGGAATTTGAAAACAGCCGATGGTAGAACGAGGACCATTGTTGAAATTAAGGCAAGAAGAATTCAATTTCTTGACAGGAGATCTGCATCATCAGGTGACAATGAGGGACAGTCACAACAGTCATCAGGACAGCAATCAGATGCTTTGAACAAGTATCTTTCAAACGAAGGTCCAAAAATTTAATTGAAAAATAAATTTAACATTTATCGTTATGGTTGAGAATGGCGAAAAAGTATTGCGGTTAAGGAAGAAGAAAATATGCAGGTTCTGCGAAGCCGGTGAGATATACATTGATTATAAAGATGAGAAGAAACTGGGCAAATTTTTGACTGAGCAGGGCAAGATAATTCCACGAAGGGTTAGTGGAAATTGTGCTATGCATCAGCGTCAGTTGACGAGGGCGATTAAACGAGCCAGACATTTAGCTTTGCTTCCGTTCGTTGCCGAAGCTGTGAAGTAATTTTTGTAAAACTTAATGGAGATGTGTAAAGATGAAAGTCATATTGCGTCAGGATTATGAAAATCTCGGGAAGGATGGGAGATATTGTAGAAGTGAAGGATGGTTATGCGAGGAATTTTTTAATTCCGAGAAAAATTGCTTTGCCGGCTACACCTGGGAATATAAAAATGGTTGAAACGGAGAAGAAACAAAAGGCATTCAAACTTGAAAGGGAAAAATTGAACGCTCAAAAGCTCGCTGAAAAGCTAAATGGTCTTGAAATAGTTATTCCAATGAGAGCCGGGGAAAATGAGCGTCTTTTCGGTTCCGTAACGGCTCAGATGATAGCCGATGAAATTAGTAAGATGGGTATTGAAGTTGATAGGAAGAAAATTTTGCTTGATGAGCCGATAAAAATGCTTGGGTCATATGAGGTGCCGATAAAGCTTCATCCAGATGTGAGTGTGAAAATTAAGGTCAATGTCGTTCAGTTGGAGGAGCAAAAACAAGAGTAATTCAATGTCCGCCCGATTGGGCGGTTTTTTTATCAAATTTAGGAGATTTGACGAGATGGAAAATGTTGGCTTATTTACTTCCTTTTTGTTTGGGATTCTTTCTTTCCTTTCCCCCTGTGTTTTACCTCTTGTCCCGGGGTATATTTCCTTCATTTCCGGTTTATCGTTTGAAGAGCTGAAGGAATCCCAAAGTTCAAAAAGATTTTTTTTGAAAACCTTGTTAAGTTCATTGTTTTTTGTCCTTGGCTTTTCAATAGTTTTCGTCATGCTCGGGGCTTCTGCCACAGCGGTGGGAAAATTTCTCTCCGAGAATATGAATGTGATTGCAAAAGTTGCAGGTGTTATAATAGTTATTTTCGGTCTTCACATGACGGGCATTTTTAGGATAAAATTTTTGAATTACGAGGCGAAATTGAAAGTTAGCAGTAAACCACTTGGTCTTTTAGGGGCTTTTGTGGTCGGGTTTGCCTTTGCTTTCGGATGGACACCTTGCATTGGACCAGTGCTTGCGACGATACTTGTCCTAGCTTCTCAGCAAGAAACAGTTAAACAAGGTGTTTTGCTTCTTTCGGTTTATTCGCTTGGGCTTGGGATTCCTTTTTTGATCACGAGTTTAAGCATAAATTTCTTTTTCAAGTGGTTTGCACGCATCAGAAAATATCTCAATGTAGTTGAAATCGTAAGCGGTGTAATTTTAATTATACTTGGAGTTTTGATTTTTACGAACTCTCTTGGCGTTATTTCGTCCTACATTATGAAGATGTTTCCTTTTTTGAGTAAATTTTCATAAAAACAAAAGAACATAAAACAAAGATGTCAGAAAATGGGAATCTTAAAGATGTTGTAGTCAGAATAGGTGGTGAAGGCGGTGAGGGTGTGATGAGCGCTGGGGAAATTTTGACCTATTCAGCTGCGAGGTCTGCTTATCGTATTTTTACTTTCAGGACATTCCCAGCTGAGATAAAAGGTGGGCTTGCGATGTATCAATTTCGTGTCAGCCCCTATGATATTTTTTCCATGGGCGATAAGCTTAATATCTTGATGGCTTTTAATCAGGAAGCATTTGATAATTATTCAAGTGCACTTGCTGAAGATGGCGTTCTGTTTTACGATCCCGCTGAGTGTAAGCCATCGGATAGCTTCACGAAGAAGAAGTATGAGGTTCCACTTAGGGAGCTTGCGATGGCATCGGGGACGCACCTTGCAAAAAATATGGTTGCAACTGGGTTTTTAACCGCTATTCTTGGAATTCCGGTTGAGGAATCAGAAAAACAGATCATTGATAAATTTAAGCGCAAGGGCGAAAAACTGCTTCAGCAAAATTTGACTGCTTTTAGAAGTGGTATTGAATATGCCCAAAAGTATCTTGATGAGCTTGAAAGATTTCGCCTTGGGAAGCCAGAGGGGAAAGACAAAAGGATTATATTGTCGGGTAATCAAGCAATCGGCTTTGGAGCAATAGCTGCTGGTTGTAAAGTTGCGGTTGGTTACCCTATAACTCCTGCCTCCCCGATACTTGAATTTCTTGCAAGGCATCTTCCAAAGTTTGGTGGTAAAGTGATCCAAAATGAGGATGAGATATCAGCGCTTGCAACTTGTATCGGTGCTTCATTCGCTGGGGCAAAGGTTATAACTCCTACATCTGGACCAGGGCTTGCGCTTATGACCGAACTTATAACTTACGCCTCAATGGCTGAGCTTCCTGTCGTGATAGTTGATGTTCAACGAGCTGGACCATCAACAGGGATGCCGAGTAAAACAGAGCAAACGGACCTATATCATGTTGTTTTTGGTGGACCTGGCGAAGCCCCGAGAATTGTCATTGCACCAGCTCATGTAAGCGACTGCTTCTATCAAACGGTCAGGGCTTTTAATCTTGCTGAGGAATATCAAATGCCAGTTATAATTCTTTCAGATCAGGTCTTGGCATATCAAACGGAGGCAATTCCAAAGCCAGATATTGAATCAGTGAAGATTATAAACCGTCTTGAGCCAGATTATGAGAGCTTAAATTCATATCTTCGCTATAAAATAACCGAGTCGGGTCTTGCACCGATTGCTGTTCCTGGGCATCCAGGGTTTGAATACATCGCTCCCGGGCTTGAGCATAACGAGCGTGGAGCTCCAAATTATACGCCAAAGGTTCATACCGAGATGCAAAAGAAGAGGTTCAGAAAGCTTGAGGTTTTAGCTGAAAAGCTTGAAAATGAAAATGACGATTATTACGAGGTTATGGGAGCAGAAATTTTAATCATTGCTTGGGGTTCAACCTATGGCGCTGTGAGAGAAGCGATAAAAAAAGCGGAGATGAACGGAATAAAAGTAAGTCATTACCATCCAAGAATTCTTAATCCTTTGCCGAAACGAAAAATTAAAAATATCATTGGAAGTTACGATAAGGTCATCGTTGTTGAGCAAAATTACAATGGACAATTTGCAAATATATTGCGGACATTCGTTGATTATAACCCGATAAAACTTAACAATTACGGTGGAATACCCTTCACATCCGAGGAAATCTACAACAAAATAATTGAGGTGGCAAGATGAGCGAGACAATTGAGAAAATAAAGCAAGCAAAACTTGAATATAAAAGTGATGTTAAGCCAACCTGGTGCCCTGGTTGCGGTGATTATGGTGTTTTGGCATCTTTTATAAGGGCATTAGGTGAGCTGAAAATACCAACGCATAAATTAAGTATTGTCTCCGGAATAGGTTGCTCAAGTCGGTTTCCACACTTCGTCAGAGGTTACAATCTTCACACTGTTCACGGGAGAGCGCTTCCAGTAGCTCTTGGGGTTAAAATTGCAAACCCAGAGCTTGAGGTTTTCGTCATAGGTGGAGATGGTGATGGTTTTGCAATAGGTGGTGGTCATATACCGCATATTGCAAGAAGGAATCCAGATATAGTATACATAATCCTTGACAATGCGATATATGGTTTAACCAAAGGACAGGTCTCACCGACTTCAACACTTACAATGACGACAACAACTACACCCTATGGAGCGCTTGAACCACCGCTTAATCCGATCATGCTTTTACTTGCTTACGGCGCAAGCTTTGTCGCTCGTGGTTTCTCGTCAAACACTAAACAATTAACTCAACTTATAGTTGAGGCGACAAAGCACAAGGGATTCGCAGCGATACAAGTCATTTCTCCTTGTCCCACATTTAATATGGAGATCACGTTTGATTTCGTGCGTGAAAGAGTCGTTGAAATTCCACCAGAGCATGACCCGACGAATAAATTGAAAGCGTTTGAGCTTGCGATGGTTCAAGATAAAATTTACACTGGGATTTTCTATCGCGAGGAAAGACCCACATTTGAAGGAAATCTTGACAAAATTGTTTCAAAGTTTGATGGCAACATTGATGAACTTTTAAAGAAAGAACGACTTGAAAAACTATTTGATCAGTTTGCCTGAGAAATTTTAAACCCGGGCGAAAATAAGCCCGGGTTTTTTATTTTAACGGTAAAAATTTCTTACCCACCTATGTTTCCTTAATTCAAGAAGCATTCTATCGGAAAGTTTCCGTCCATCGGAAACAGAACAGTTTTCCTCAACATGCTCAACCTTTCTCATCCCAGGTATTACAGTTGAGACCGCCTCATGGCTTAGACAAAACCTAAGTGCAAGCTCGCTCAATGTCTTTGCTTCTTCACCGAGTAATTTTTCAAGTTTTTGCACTCTTTCCCAAACTTGCTGTTTTCTATCGCCCTTGAAATATCTATTTCTCCAGTCCCCTTCTGGAAATTGTGTCTCAGGTGTTATCTTCCCTGTCAAGCTTCCTTCATCAAACGGGACACGGACTATAACACCTATGTTGTATTCAATGCATATTGGGAAAAGCTCGTCCTCGGGTGATTGGTCAAATATGTTGTATATAACTTGAACTGTGTCAACCCGACCAGTTTTGATAAGTTGAATTGCATTCCAGGGTTCGTGGTCATTTATTGAGACGCCGAAGAATCTTATCTTGCCATCTTCTTTCAATTTTTGAATCGCCTCCCACCATTCATCCATCAAAGCCCACTCGTCATTCCAAACATGGAACTGTTGGAGGTCTATCGTATCAACCCCGAGATTTTTCAAACTTTTTTCAGTTGAATTTATGATATGCTCGTAAGGAAAAACCTCTTTTAATGGTGTTCCCTTTAAAGCTGGCCATACCATGTTCTTTGGGGGTATCTTCGTAGCAACATAAACATTTTCTTTCGTTTCTTTCAAAACCTTACCTATCAACCTCTCGCTATGTCCATCTCCATAGACAAGCGCTGTATCAATGAAATTTACTCCAAGTTCAATCGCCCTGTGCAGTGCTTTTATTGATTCACGGTCATCCGAATCAGCCCACATTTTCCCCCCAATGCCCCAACTTCCAAAACCAATCTCAGATACAAGAAGCCCAGTTCTACCAAGCAATCTATAGTTCATCTCCTCCCTGATTTTCTTTTCACTCTTTAAAGCAGACATTTATATTTTTTGAAGCATAGGCATCGTCAAGTCGTTTGACTGGAGTTGTATGAGGAGCTGAGCGAACGATGTCTGGGTTTGTTTTTATCTCCTCAACAATTTTTATAAGTGCATCTGCAAAAGCATCAAGTGTTTCTTTTGTTTCTGTCTCCGTCGGCTCAATCATCAATGCCTCAGATACAATCAAAGGGAAATAAATCGTCGGTGCGTGAAAACCATAGTCAAGAAGTCGCTTGGCAATGTCAAGCGTCCTAACATTATATTCAAGTTTATATCTGCTTCCAGAAACAACGAACTCATGAAGTGGTTTTCCAAGATAAGGTCTGTCAAAATAATCTTTGATCCTACTCAAGAGGTAATTTGCATTTATAATTGCGCTCTCGCTCACCTCTTTCAATCCCTTGCTCCCAAGCATTCTGATGTATGTGTAAGCCCTGACCATCATGCCGAAGTTTCCGAAAAAGGTGTGAATCTTCCCTATTGAATCGGGATAATCATAGTTTAAGATGAATTTATCTTCCTTTTTTTCAACCCTCGGGATCGGAAGGAAAGGAATAAGTTTCTCGCTTACCACTACAGGTCCTGAACCAGGACCACCACCACCGTGTGGTGTTGAAAATGTCTTGTGTAAATTTAAATGAACAACATCAAATCCCATATCGCCAGGTTTAGTGATACCGACGAGAGCGTTAAGGTTTGCACCATCCATATACATTAAAGCCCCGACTTCATGGATCAATTTTTCAATTTGAAGTATATCCTTTTCAAAAATTCCAAGTGTATTTGGATTCGTTATCATTATACCTGCAACATCCTCATCAAGTTTTGATTTCAAGTCATCAATATCAATTGTCCCATATTCATTTGATTTAACGCTCACAGCTGTATAACCTGAAATTGTAACGCTTGCTGGATTGGTCCCATGTGCGGAGTCCGGGACAAGGATTTTCTTTCTTGGATTTCCAAGTTTTTCGTGATACGCTCTTATCATCAATATGCCTGTTAACTCCCCGTGTGCCCCAGCTGCTGGTTGAAGCGAGACCCCCTTCATCCCAGTTATTTCTTTTAACATCTCACCAAGTTCATACATTATCTGCAATGCGCCCTGAACAAGCTCATCATCCATATGTGGATGAATATCCCTAAAACCGGGGAAAGATGCGGTCACCTCGTTTACTTTGGGATTGTATTTCATCGTGCAAGAACCGAGCGGATAAAAACCCTTGTCAACATGGTAGTTTAAAGTTGAAAGGCGGATATAATGTCTGACAACCTCATTTTCACTTATCTCTGGTAGAGATGGTGGCGATGAGCGCAGGAATTTCAGCGGTATTAAATCCTCAATGTGTTTCTCCGGGACATCAATTTTGGGGAGGGAATATCCCTTTCTTCCGGGACGGCTTAACTCAAAAATTAACTTTGACGCCATCTTTTGAGGTTTCTTTATTTGTGAAAAGTGCTTGTCAAATCAAAGTTAAAAAGAAAAATCAAGATTTCCAATCATATATCAAGAACGAACTCTGCCTTCCAAATCCCGTTTTCCCTTTTAACCTCAAATCTATAAAGCGTCACAGCTTTAACATCAGTTCTAAGATGATGTCTCTCTCTATCAATTTTTTCACCCCAAAGTTTTGCCGTCAGATCAAGTTCATTTATCTTAACATCAAACCTTGAGAAAAGAAGGGATTCAGCATCCTTTAGATAAATTATCTCGCTTAAAAAATCATAAAGCAACATTTCAATGCTGGTTGAATTAATTGAAATGTCAAGTTCAATCTTTTGCTCAACCGTCTTAGTGTCAACCATAACTTCGCTCACAGCAAGCCCTGAATCTTGAAATAAACCCTCTATCGTCTCAGCCCAAACTTCAATTGCCACATCGGCTATGGCGATTTCCTCATTTATCTTAAACGGCATTTGTTTTGCGGTTTTGTTTTTAAATTATCATCAAGAAGGCAAGCCCTGACAGAGCTCCAGTGCTTGTACAAACGAAATTAACAAAGTCATTATTCATCCATCTTTTACCGCGGACTAAACTTGTGAAATTGTCGCAGTGAAATTTTTTCTCCGTCGTCTTTGAACAAACGTTACATTTATACTGCGCTTGTAGAGTTGCTCCAATGAAGCTGTCAACAAATCCACCGAACAAACCGGAAAGGACCACAACAAGTAGTCGCGCGAAATTAAATTTAACCCAAAGCATGGCACTTGAAAAAATTATAATTGAGCCGATAAGCCCACCAACCGAACCTTTAAGTGAAACCGCACCGGATGTCCCGGGTTCAACCCGTTTGAAATTTGTAAGCAATCTTGGCTTTGTGGGGAAAAGCGTACCAATCTCCGTCGCCCAGGTGTCAAAGGTAGCTGCTGAAATTGAGCCAAGATAAGCAAAGTAGAAAATCTCGTTTTGAAGGAATTGATATATAACCGCGGTCAAACCAGCTATCCCGCCATTTGCCATAACTTGATAAATATCCCTAGTGCTTGACTTTTCAAAGATAAGATCAAAGTTTTCTTTTTTCTTTTTCCCAATTTTTGAGATTAAACTTGACAGGACAAAGAAGGCGAGAATCGGCAAAGTCCATTTCCAACCGCCAACACCAAAAATTATAACCGCAAGTATAAAGGTGCCAACAGCACCGTTCAAGGATAAAAACTTTAATTTGAAAGATATAGCCGCAATTAAAATCGCAAGGGCAAAAGCGATCAAAAATTGGTTCAACCCATCCACTACGACAAGTGAATAAAGCATAAATGATGAAGAAATCGGTATGAATAAATTATCAAATCCGTATGAACCAATCGCTTCAAAAACAGTCGTAAACAAAGCAGTTAAAATTGAAATCAAGATTATATCTTCACCAGATAACGCAAGGGTTTTCCCCCACCATTGAATTGAATCGCTTGTGAAGTAAAGGAAAATGGCAACTATGAACGCTGTTGTCAAAAACATCGCAACTGAGCCCTGGATTGACTTTTTATCCCCCGTCAAATTGTATATCTTTGGATTTTTCACGCTCTCCCCAACTATAGCTGCTAAGGCATCGCCGAGCGCAAGAGCTAACATTGAAATTGAAATTATCGCCGGATGGTTTTTCCAAAAAACCAAGACAAGTATTAAAAAAGCAAGCGGATAATAAACCGTTCCAAAAGTTTGTCTTTCAACGGAATCCATCCCTTTGAAAAGTCGCATTTTTATGCTCAAGAAGTTAACAACGATGAAAATTAAGGCAATTGCTATCATTGGAAGTGAACTTGAAAAGATTATCGGCGCTGGAAAAACAGCTACACCAACGGATATATGCACAACTTTCCTTGTAACCTCTGGATCAAGCTTAAAAATTCCCCTGAGAATTTCAGATATTGCGATCACCCCGAAGATTGAAATTACAAGAAGGAAAGCCCAAAGCCAGTCCAATTTCCCCTCCATTTTATTTTACGGTGAAGATGAAAGTTACAATTCCGTTTTGTTTAAATTGCTGGTCAATCGGGTTGAATTTCCAAGTCATCAATGCCTCAAAAGCTGAACGCTCAAATTCCGGGTTTGATTTTTCAATCGGGAAGACCCTTTCAATACTACCGTCTGGTAAAACCACAACCCTAAACCTCACCATTGCTGTTTCATTTACGCCTTCAGGAAATTTCGGAAGTTCGCCTTTTAACTTGGTTCGGTTTATTTTCCCCTCCCATTCAATTCTATATGAAAGCGATTGTTTCAATCCAGTGCCAAAATCTCGTTTGATCTCTCCGATACCTGTTTTCCCTCTCTCAGAAGAGCCAAGCTCTGGTTTAATCTCTTTACCCAAACTTGCATCTTCAAAAAAACCTTTATGTCCGGTTCCAGCTATTTCCCCGGGTTTTTCAATATCACTGATTTTTTCAGCGAATTTTTCAGAAGGTATTATTTCCTCACCTGAAATTGTGAATCTCGTCGGGAGATTTATCCTTGGGAGATTTGTCGTCTTTATGGCGATTGAACTTTTAAGTCCTCTTCCAGTTTTTGATTGATCGGGCGATTCGTCTTGTTTTATCTCTTCAAAGGATTGAGCGAAGATGACCTCGTTAAATTTGACACTTTCTTTCGGTTCAATTGTAAGTTTGTAAAACAGCATAACTATGAAAATCACAAGACAAACAACAGCGGTGTAAAAAGCGGATTTTATTTCAACGTCCTTCATCCTTTTATCTCAATTGTGTTGCGACTACAAATCTTGTCAAACCAGTTGCTCTTGCTATATCCATGACATCAATCACTTCCTGTATCGCTACGTTTTTATCTGCGCGTAAAACGACAAGTTTATCGGTTTGTTTTTTTGAAACCTCGGTTAATTTCGCCGATAAATCTTCTTTCTTTACTTTTTCGTTGAAAACATAAATTTCTCCGTTTGATGTCAAAGTGATTATTATGTTTCTATCGCTTATTTGTTCCCTCGTTTCGGCTTTTGGGAGTTGAATTCTTATGCCAGATTGAGTTATGAAGGACGATGTGAGAAGAAAGAAAATCAGCAGTAGAAGAACTATGTCGGTCAGGGAAGCAAATGTAAAAATCGTTAATGGTTTATTCCTTGTTTCAAATTTCATTTCAAGAGCCGAGCTTGTTTTTTATTTCGTCTGAGCCAAGTATATCAATGAATTCAAATGTCGCGTTTTCAATTTCATAAACAAGGCGGTTTATCTTCGTGACGAAATAATTGTAAAGTCCATACGCTGGAATCCCAACGATTAGACCGTAAGCAGTTGTCAAAAGTGCTTCCCATATTCCTCCGGCTAAATCCGAAGGGGAAACAATTCCGCCAAGCGATTGGATTGTCATAAAAGCATTTATCATCCCAGTTACAGTTCCAAGAAAGCCAAGAAGTGGAGCGATACCGGCAATTGTTGCAAGTATGCTTAATCTTTTCTCAAGCATAAAAACTTCGCTTCTTCCAGCCATTTCAATTGCTTCACGAACCCTTTCATCTCCTAGACCAATCTTTAAAAGTCCTTGTTTGAATATCCTTGATATAGGCGTGTTATATGAATTGCAGTAATCTATTATTTCAGGAACATTTCCTGACCTTATCAAACCTTTAATGCTTGCGATGAAGTCCCTGACATTTGCCCTCGCTCTTTTTAGCACAAGAATTTTTTCAATGGTGACATAAATCATCACTACAAACAAGATTGAAATCAAATGCATAATTAAACCGCCTTTTAAATAAATGTCAAGCAATCTCATCATTACCCTTTGATTTTATTCAAAATTTTTCCTTCGTTGTTTAAAACCTTTTTTATCTGTGTTTCTGGCGTGATTTTAATTTTGTCTTTTTCTGTTTCAAAATTTGTCATCGTTATTATCTCATAGCGAGAAATTTCATCAAAAACTTCATTCTGAGGAGAATTTGTTCTGTCAAGCTTAACACAATGCAATCTTCCAAGTTCATTGCAAAGATAACAATGTTTCTTCCCTTTTTCAACTATCAGCTGACTTACGATCCTGAAGTAGTCCGTGAAGTTTCTTTCACCAGCGATGTAATCTATCAGATTTATGTCTTGTTTTGTTGCAACTATGTACGAGAATTTCAATGTCCTTCTGTAATTTCCCGAGACGAGATCAATTTGTCTTATGAATTCGGGTCTCTTCCAGTCCACTTCAGTATGGCACCAATCCTTTTGTGTTTCAAGTGCAGGGCAGTTTGAATTTCTAAGGCATGGGGAATAAATGTGAAATCCAAGTTTCAGCATCTTATCCCTGAAATCAAGCAGGTCTCGCGATGTTATCATGAGTGCTGGCTCAATTAAAATTACAAAACCATCATCTTTTACACCGGCATTGATAAGGCGAAGGAGTTTATTTCTTTTTTCATATGCAACCTCATTAAGCGTATTTGCAACCGTTATCAAATCAAATCTTTTGTGGAACATTTCAAAAGCATGTTCAATGTCAAAGATGGCTGGTTCAACTGTTATCTTTATTGAGCTGGGATAGTGGTTTTTAAGCTCGGAGAGGAAAATCTCAAGGTTCTCTTGAAATTTGTCTATGTTTTGTTTGACTTTATCAAGGGCGACGAATTTAACCTCGGTATTTTTAAAGTATTTTATATTCTCATGCATCCAAATTATCGCACCCATCACAACTGTCCCAAGACCTGTTCCGATGTCAAGTATTTCAAGATTTTTCCTTCCTTTGAAAAATCCCGAGTGGGCGATTTCGTTTAATGGGATATGAACTTTTAAGAGATTTGTCGTTGTAAAGTAAATTAGATACCCTTTTTGAACTTCGGCGTTGCTGAGGTAGTCGTAGAAGACGAATTCCTTCCGCAAGTTTTTCCTTGTGAAATATTCCGACATCGCAGACACTATCTCGCCACATTTTTGAGCTGGCGGGGTGAGTTTAGGTTGATGTTTGATACTCTTGAGAGAAAGCTCTCATAGAATTTCGGTATCTCAAGCACGGCTTTAACTTGTCAAGCGGTGACTTTTTGAGCAAGTTCATCAAGTTTTTTCAAAACCTCTTCGGTGTGACCATCAACTTTGACTTTTCTGAAGATGTGAGCGATTTTGCCATTTTCATCAATTATGAAGGTTGTCCTCTCTGTGCCCATGAACTTTTTCCCATAGAGATTTCTCTCTTTCCATACGCCATACTTTTGCAGAACTTTATGCTTTTCATCGCTTAAGAGAGGAAAGTTGAGGTTATATTTTTCTTTGAACTTCTTGTGCGATTCAACGCTATCAGCGCTAACTCCGAGAACCACAGCTCCGCGTTCAAGTATGCGATTTATATTATCTCTAAACGAACATGCCTCCTTCGTGCACCCCGGTGTGTCATCTTTCGGATAGAAATAGAGGACGACTTTTTTCCCTCTGAAATCTTTTAAAGAGATTTTCTCACCATTATCAGCTGGAAGCGTGAAGTCCGGGGCTTTTTGTCCAACTTTTAGCTCTGTTGTCTTTGCGGATTTATTGACAGACCTTTTTGTTTTCTTCTTTGCCATTTTCCCTCCACAATTTTGTTAAAAACTTTGCGGAGAGGGAGGGATTCGAACCCTCGGTACCGCTTTTGGCGGTACAACCGCTTAGCAGGCGGCTCCCTTCGGCCACTCGGGCACCTCTCCAATGCTTTTTAAATATACTAAAATTTTTTGAAATCAAAAAGAAAAGGGCTTGGGTTGTTTATTAGCATTTTTTTTGTTAAATTTTAATAAAATTTTTGAGGTCTTTGAAGAAAAAATTCATTTAAGGAGTCCTAATGGCTCAATCTTTTAATATCCTCTTCCTCTCCAGTGAAGTTGTTCCATTCGCGAAGACGGGAGGTCTTGCTGATGTCTCTTTTGCTTTGCCCCAAGCGATAAAGGAACTTGGACACGAGATAAGAGTTATGATGCCGAAATATGGATTCATAAGCGAGCGGAAATTTGGCATCCACGAGATTATACGCCTGAAGGAGATGGATATTCCAGTTGGGGATAAACTTCAAAAGGGAAGCGCTAAAGCATCGTTCATTGTGGGTCAAAAAACGAAGGTTCAAGTTTATTTCCTTGAAAGCGAGGTTTATTACAATAGAAATGGTCTTTATGTTGACCCAAAGACAAAGAAAGATTATCCCGATAACGATGAAAGATTTATATTCTTTTGTAAAGGAGTCATTGAGACATTGAGGAAGCTTGGATGGCGTCCCGATGTAATTCATTGCAATGACTGGCAAACCGCCCTTGTTCCTGTATATTTAAAAACAACCTATAAAGATGACCCACTTTTGAAGGGGATTAAAACCATTTTAACGATACACAACATCGGTTATCAGGGTGTTTTCCCTAAGGAATCATTTTTAAAGTCGGGTCTTCCAGATGAAATTTTCCCGCAGATACAACACAACGGTAGTTTTAATTTCTTAAAAGCTGGAATTTTGTATGCCGATTTTATAACGACAGTGAGCCCAACTTACGCCAAGGAGATAATCGCGGATGATGAACTCGGAGCTGGTCTTTCGGATGTGTTAAGGAAAAGGAAAAGAGATATTTTTGGAATTTTAAATGGTGTTGATTACTCGGTTTGGAGTCCTGAAACCGATAAATTCATCCCAGTTCCATACGGAGTTCAAACGATAGAAAGCAAGTATGAGAATAAAAAAGCGCTTCTAAAGCATTTCGGGCTTGAATATAATGAGAATATCCCCGTCGTTGCTCAGATTTCTCGCTTAGCTGAGCAAAAGGGATTTGATCTGATAGAAGAGATAATTGATAAAATGATGGAACTTGATTTGCAATATATTGTTCTTGGCACAGGTGAACCAAGGTATGAAGAGATGCTTGAGCGGATCAAGAAGAAATATCCTAAAAAGGTTGGGATACATATTGGGTTCAGCGAAGAGCTTGCACATTTAATTGAAGCTGGTGCTGATATTTTTCTTATGCCATCAAGGTATGAACCATGCGGTTTGAATCAGATGTATAGTTTAAGATACGGGACTGTTCCAGTGGTGAGGAAAACGGGCGGGCTTGCGGATACGGTTGAGGAATTTAACCCGAAAACGGGAAGGGGAACGGGATTCCTTTTTGAAAAATATAACGGTCAGGAGCTCCTCAAAGCGCTAAAGAAAGCGCTAAATTTTTACAAGAATAAAAAGGTCTGGCTTAAATTGATGAAAAACGGCATGGCGAAAGATTTCTCCTGGAGCGTTTCGGCGAGAAAATATGTTGAACTTTACGAGAAACTCGTCTCAGTTCAAAAAAAAGCTCGGACCGTCAAAGTCAAATGAAAAAGCAACCCCTGGCTATATTTCTTGATAGAGATGGAACGATAAATGAAGATGTTAATTTTTTGTCTTCCCCGGAACAGCTCATTTTGATAGATGGCTCAGCTGAAGCGATAAAGGAAGCAAATGAAATTGGGTTGAAGGTCATCGTCTTCACAAATCAAAGTGGTATAGCAAGGGGATATTTTACTGAGGAGGACTTAAAAAAGATTCACAAACGGCTTGACGAGTTGCTTTCTGAAAAGGGGGCGAAAATTGACGCTTATTATTATTGTCCGCATCATCCAACCGAAGGGAACGGAGATTACAAAGTTGAATGCGAATGCAGAAAACCAAAAGATGGAATGTTAAAAAGAGCATCAAGAGAACAAAACATTGATCTAAGAAATTCATTTGTAATTGGAGATAGATGCATTGACATAGAAGCGGGGAAAACAGCCGGGGCAACAACTATACTCGTGTTGACTGGTTACGGAATTGAAGAACTTGAAAAGTGCAGAGATAAAAATTTAGAGCCGGATTTTGTTGCTAAGGATTTGAGGGAAGCAATTGAAATCGTAAAAAAATGTCTAACGGAGAGAAAGGAAAAATGCGAAGCTTGATTTTATTCTTTTTAACTCTTTTCATCATCGGTTGCGGTAAAGAACCAAACGATGTCGGTTTCGGTCTTTTACCTGAAAAAGAACTTTTCAATGTCAATTTTTATGAGGACTCAATTGAGGTTCAATTTGAAAACATAACAAGTTTTATATCTAACTCAGCTTCAAATTATCTTTTGATCGGAAACTATGATAATATCTCGTGTGGGATTTTAATTCGCTTTGACATCCCGGATACATTAAGATTTGCTCAAATAAAGTCATCACGGATAAGATTATTTAAGTCAGATTTTGTGATAGGTGATACTACTGTCCCAGCTAAGTTCACCGCCCACAAAGTTTTATCAAATTACTATGATACGCTTTACGATGCGAAAGTTGTTGGAGAATTTGAAGGGATTCCTGACTCGGTGAATTATTTCCCGATAGATACATCTGTTGTGAGAGAGTGGTTTATGGGACGAAATTATGGGCTTTATTTAAAGCCACAAAATAATGGAGTGATATGGGGTTTTAAATCGCTTGATGAGATGCTTTTCACACCTGCTTTAGAAGTTGGGATAGGCAAAGCCGATGGTGGCGTTGACACGGTTAGATTTTTTTACGGTAGCGATGGCTATATCGCAAGGTCAAGTGAAATAGCGGATACGAACAATATCGTTATACAAGCGGGGGTTGGTTTTAGAAGCGTTTTAAAATTTGACATTTCAAAGTTGCCTAAAAATATAATCGTTAATCGTGCGGAAATTTCAATTTATTTGAAGGAGAAAAAAAGATACATAAATGGGACTGACTCCCTGATAGCAAGCTTTATAACTGACCCTGAGCTTGTGAAAAAGTCGCTAGGTGGGATTGAAGGTAATTACCTTGGTATGAGAAATCCACTTGATACACTTGAATATACAATCCCGGTGACTACACCAGTTCAGCGTTGGCTAAGTGGCGAGCCAAACAATGGGATTTTAATAAGGTTTTACAATGAACAGGACAACTTTGACCGTTATGTTTTTTATTTCAAAGATAGAAAGCCGAAGTTAAAAGTTTATTACACAACAAAACCGGGAGTCTAAACTGGGTATGAAATCAAAATTTAAAATTTTTGTCCTTTTGATTTCAGTTGCTTCAGTCGCTTTTGGAGGTGGTTCTATCTATTCAAGGTTTGGACTTGGGATTTTAAGATTTGCAACGGTTGATAAAACAGCAGGGCTTGGCTCTCTTGGAATTGCTCTTTTTGACCCAATTTACATCAATAGATACAATCCGGCTCTTTGGAGTGAAATTGCAAGAGTGAGGGTCTCAGGTGGTTATCTTTATGAGGGGACATCGTTGAAAGATAAATTTAAAAACACATTTTTGACAAGCGGAAACTTTGACGGTGTCTTGATGGCAATCCCTGTGTGGAAAAGGTTTGGTTTAACATTTACAACCGGGTTTATGCCTTTTAGTAATGTTAATTACATCGTGAGGAAAGATTCAATACTTCAGGATAGATATTTTTCCCAATCGTATAGAGGGGAGGGAGGGATTTCAACATTTGTTTTCGGCTTTTCATTCAAACCATCAAGCGAGTTTAGTTTTGGAGCACGGCTTGATTATTTTTTTGGCACTATAACAAACTTTTGGGAGACAAATTTTGGCAGTAGTGAGTTTTTCTTTTCAACGATGAAAAGGGAAAGAAATTACAGCGGGCTTGGGTTAACCGTGGGACTTGCTTATGGGCTTGGCGTTAGTAAAAATAGCTTGACATTCGGCTTGACATTTTCAAGCCCTGTGACCTTGAAAGGGACATCAACAATTGAGTATTATCTACCGATCGTTTCTCAATCAACAGTATCTGAGATGAGCGAGTTTGATGGTTATCTTCCGTATCGTGTTGGTTTCGGGGTGAGTTATTTTTTGAGGGAGAGAATTCAAGCTTCAGGCGACATTTATTATCAGAATTGGAACAGGTTTAAAATAAATGGCGAACATCCAGCTGAGATAAAGGATGCCGTAAGGGTTGGCACAGGAATTGAAATTTTACCATCAAGGGAGGTAACTGCTGGTTTCTTTCAAAAGACATCTTACAGATTTGGAATTTTTTATAATGAAACATATCTTAAAGTAGAGGAAACAAAAATAAATGAGTTGTTCTTTTCCATCGGTTTCGGTTTTCCTGTAAGCTTTGACACGAGATTGAATCTTGCTGTTGAATATGGCTTTAGAGGAAGGGTTGATGTTGTGAGCGATAGGGTTTTAAGAATTTCGCTCGGAATAAACACAGGTGAAATTTGGTTTGTAAAACAAAAACTTGAGGATTAAATATGAAAAAAATTTTTTTGGTGTTGTTTTTTATTCCGGGTTTCATTTTCGCTCAAGGGACAGCGCAAGATTCAATGGAGGTGTTGAAGAATTGGTCGTTGTTTTTTGAGTATTTTAAAACTGGGGATTATAACAGCGCAGTGCCTTACGGATGGAAGGTCATGCAGATGCAACCCTCAAGGTTTAAAACGCTGTATAGAGCGATGGAGAAAATTTATTTGAAGTATTACGAGGATGCACCTCAAGATGAAAAGACAGCTTATGCAGATACTATTTTGATAATTTATGACAACGCAATAAAGTATGATCCCGAAAGGGCTTCTGAATATTATCTTCGCAAAGGATATGTGCTTGAAAACTATTATACCGGAAGGGATACCGAAGCAATAGCAGCTTACGAAAAGGGGATTGAACTTGATTTTGAAAACACGGAGTTTTATTACATAGACCGACTTGGGGTTCTTTACATAAAGAATATGGATGAACATCCAGAATATAGAAATAGGGCGATTGATCTTTACAGAAGGGTGATTGAAAAAGACCCTCAAAATGTCACGGCAAATGACAGGCTAAGAGCTCTTGTGAAGGACATAGGAGAGTTGATTGAGCTAAGCAAGAAACGACTTGAGTCGGACCCTGAAAACACTGAACTTATATGGACGATTGCGAATCTTTACATCCGTGCTGAGGATTATAAAAGCGCTATACCTTATCTTGAAAAGTTAGCGAAGAAATATCCTGATAATGAGATATACTGGAATCGTCTCGGTTATTGTTATCAACGCACAGGTGAGTATAAAAAAGCGATAGATGCGTATAATCGTTCTTTGAAGATAAATCCCGATGCGAAGGAGATAATTTTAAACATTGCTGTTTGTTATCGTGAGCTTGACAATTTTGAGCAGGCGAGGGTTTGGGCGAGAAGAGCAATGGCTAAGGATAAAAACTGGGGGAGACCTTACATTGAGATAGCACAAATTTACGAAGCAGCGGTTGCAAAATGTGTAAAGACGACAAAAGGAGGAGATTGGACGAAACTTGATTTCACTGATAAGCTTGTCTATCAACTTGCGGTTGAATATTATCAGCTTGCGAAGAAGATAGACCCAAGCGTTGAAAGTGAAGCAAACCAAAGGATTAAAAACCTTGAGACGCTTGTCCCAACACAGGAGGATTATTTCTTCAACAAGAGAAAGATAAAAGATGGCAAGGTTGCGATAACGGGTGGTTGCTATGACTGGATTGGTGAGAGCATAACTGTGCCTTACAAAATTTAATTTAGAATTTTATGAAAATTGCAGTTGCAAGTGATCATGCTGGCTTTGAATATAAAGAAAAGTTGAAAGAACTTTTAAAAGAGCTTGGTCACGAGTTTGTTGACTTTGGCACTTTTTCATCAGATTCAACTGATTACCCTGATTTTGCTTATCCAGCTGCAGAAGCGGTGGCTAATGGTGAGTGTGAAAGGGGGATTTTTATCTGTGGAACTGGGGTTGGTGTATCAATAGTTGCAAATAAAGTTAAAGGAATAAGAGCAGCAAATTGTTGTTCGGTTGAGGAAGCGAAATTGTCAAGACAACATAATGATGCAAATGTCCTAACCTTTCGGGGCGAGGTTAATCAGTTGGGAAAACGCTAAAGAAATAGTCAAAGTTTGGCTTGAGACGGAATTTGAAGGTGGAAGACATGCACGAAGAGTTGAAAAAATTCATAAATTAACAGGGCTTTGATGTAATTCTATCTTTGTTTTTTTCAACGAGTTTTAAAAAGGCAGAATAAACCGTTTCAACCTTTAATTCGCTCATACATTTATTCCCGATTGGACATTTAGTTAAATTACACCCAAGACAATCAATCTCTTCATTTCTCACCCATAAATGTTTTTCACCGAAAGGACCTTGCGCGTGTGGATTCGTTGGACCAAAGATGCCAAGCGTTGGGGTTCCAACCACAGCTGAAATATGCATCGGACCTGAATCGTTTGCGATGGTAAATGAGCATCTTTTTAAAATCGCACCAAGTTGTTTCAAACTTGTTCTCGGTAGAATTATCGGTTTTGTAGTCATAAACGATAATAGTTTCTTTGCTTCTTCAAATTCTTTTTCATTACCCCAGATTATCAAAATTTTGGCATTGAAATTTTCAGCTACGATATCTCCAAGTTCTGCAAATTTTTCAAGCCCCCATCTTTTCGTTTCCCATGTGCCGGTTGGAATTAAAGCAACCGTTAATTTATTCTTCAAGTCGTTTTCATTAAAAAATTTTTCAGCAAAATTTTCTGCTGATTCATCAATCGGTAAATACGGGTTTTCATCAATTATTTCAAGTCCAAGTGCTCTTAATGCGTCAAGGTTAAATTCAACATTATGGTGGACTTCTTCACGTGGCTTAAGTTTTATGTTGTAAGCATATCCTCTTCCTCTAAAAGCGTAGCCAACCCTGTATCTGGCCCCACTTATAAAAGTCATCAAGGCAGACCTCGGGTTGCAAAAAAGGTCAATAACAAGGTCGTAATTTTTACGTCTGAGGTTTAAAAATCTACCTAAACTTTTATCGCCTCTGTCAAAAATTATCAAATTGTCAACGTATGGATTCCCTTCAATTATCTCCCGTGATGGTGGTTCGGTTAAAAAATCAATCTCAGCATCTTTAAAATTATGTCTTAGATTTTTCAAAACAGGCGTTGAAAGTAAGACATCACCTATAGCTCTGAGCTTGATGACAAGTATCTTTTTAATTTCTTCTCGTTTGAAAACTGTCACATCAAAATTTGCTTTTTGTCAAATTTAATTCAAGGTCGTTATATTTGCAATCAACCTTAAAAAGTCAATGTCTACAGGCGATGTCAGGAGCGTTAAGAGTTTAAGCAACTACCATTTTTAATTTGTCAAGAAGAGATAATATTTCATTTGTCAGTATATCCGTTTCCTGAAATTTTCTCTTTGCTTCTTCAATTTTCCCTTCATTTGCAAGTTTTATCAATTGTGTGCCGGTCCTGTGGAATTCCTCGTGTTTTCTGCCAAGTTCAATGAATTCTGGCATATTACCGAAGTTTTTTATCCCTTCTGAATAATACCACTTCCCAAGTTGACATTCCCTGTGCGAGAGGAATTCGCTTGGGTTGATATCTTCTTTCCCCTCAATGAATCGCAAAAATCTATTGCGCCATAACCTGTGGGCTGTTTTAGCTTTTTCAATGTCAAATTTTAGATCTTTATTTTTGTTTTCACCTATGATTTCACTTATGATTGATGAATACCATTTGTTTGCGACTTCCTCGTCGATTTTAAACCTTGAAACAATTTGACTGAGTTTTTCTGAAAGTTTGCTCAAATCATTCACCGACTTTGCAATTTCATTGACACCGATTGCAGTTTCTTCTGCGACTTTCGCGATTAATTCAACATTTTTACTTATCTGCTCGCTTGTGCTTGCCTGTTGATTACTTGCCGTAGCTATTTGGGATATCATGTCCTTTAATTTTTCAAAAGATTCAATTATCTCATTCAATACCTTTCCTGATTCGCTTGCAAGTTTTATACCTTTTTCAGTTTCGCTCTTACTCCTCTTCATTGCCTCAACAGCGCTGTCAGTCATGTTTCTAAGTTTATGGATTATATCCTTTATTTCTTTCGTTGATCTTGATGTTTTCTCAGCGAGCTTTCTCACTTCATCTGCCACAACGGCGAATCCGCGACCGTGTTCACCAGCCCTTGCTGCTTCGATCGCAGCGTTTAAAGCCAGAAGATTTGTCTGATCCGCTATATCGTTTATGACTGATATGATTTCATCTATCTGCTCGCTTGATTTACCAAGTTCAATTATAACGTTCGTTGATTCATCAACGAGTTCTGAAATTTTCGTGATCTCATCTATAACTTCTCTTAATGTGTTAACCCCAATCCGAACGGAACTACTGGATTTATCCGCAATTTCAGAAACAACCGTAGCGTTTCTTGCGTTCTCAACGATTGTCCTACTCATCTCTTCAATCGCGGATGCAATCTCACCTGTCTGTGAAACTTGTTCTTTAACCCCGGAGGACATCTCCTCTGAACTTGAGCTTAACTGCGCAGTTGCGCTTGAAAGAATATTTATCATATCTTTTAATTGATAAAGGATCTCAACATAACTTAGACGCATCTTCTCAAGCGTATCATATAAACTTAACATATAATCATCACCGCCATCACCTTTTATCTCGGATGTAAGATCACCATCTGAGAGTAGCCGTATGTAATTTGATATCCTTTCAAAATTTTCAGAAAGATATTTACGCTTTTCTTCCTCTTTCCTTCTCAATTCTTCTTTTACCCTTTCTTCAACAAGGAGTTTGATTTTATCGTAATTGTCTGAGTAATCATATTCAAGATTTCCTATCTCAAGTCCAGCTATACTCACATTTATGCTCTTGAGAAAATCGTAAAAGAATGCATCAAAGACAGCTTGCATATCGTAATTAAAAACGGCCAAAATTGCTCTTTCAAGTTTCCTTCTGAAAAATGGTCTGTGTGGAAATTCTTTCTTTAAATATTTTTTAGTAAGGTCATAATAAAGCATATAACTTCCAACATACCATTTCATCGGTAGGTTTATAACATTATGGACATATCCAATGAAAAGGCGACGATTGAAATATTCAGAACCAAAGGGATTTTCTTTCAGGGCTTCGGAAAAAATCTCCCTGAAATACTGTGCCTGTGTTTTTTCAAGTTGGCTCCTTAACTTTTCAAGTGTTATTCCTTTTTGATTGGCAAAATTCTCAAAAAATTCCCTCGTTTTAGGAAATTTAAATTGATGATCATAAAATTCCTTTGCTATTCTATCTGCCACTTTATCAGCCCATTTATGAGCCATTCTCAAATACTTTATATCCTCATCTGTAAAATTTAAAAATTGTCTCCTTAAGGACAGCCCCTTATCGGTAATCTTTAACTCCGAGACAGGATTGACATTCCTGCTCATAATTTGCCTCGCTTTTTTTTCTTTTATTATCGGAATTTTTTGAAAAATCTTTAATTTGTTGTATGTTAACTTAAAACTGCGTCAATTAAAATTCAAATGACAAAGAGAAGTGGTTTTCGTCTCGAGAAAATCTACTAAAATAAGCATTAGTATAAGGACAAAAATTGTCTTAATTATAGTTTTCGTTTTCCTTGTTTCTTCTTTCGGGGCTTACAAAACTTTTATATTTTTGTCTGAAAATAGGATGCTTTCGGTATATTCCGACTTGACAGGTAAGATGGGATACAGTTCTCAGCAACTCGTGAAGGCAATAGCTTTGGGCGTAGAAGACGAAATTATAAGTTCAATTGGAACTTTTGAGTTTTCGCTGACCACTTTAATGAATGGGTCAAGGGAATTGGAAATTTTGCCCATCCCAGAGGAGTTCAAAGCTGAATATGAGGGGGTTCAAAGAAGATGGGAGAAGTTAAAGAGAGGGGCACTTGAGTCAATTAAACCGAAAAGCAAATTGGATAAGGATGATTTAGAAACAATTAAAGCATTAAATGAAATCTCGCTTGATATAGTGAACAAGGTAAATTTAATAAATGCAAGGTTAAGCCAATATGCCAAGATGAAGTTTGATGCGTTTATTCGCTTTATTATACTGACGGTTCTTGTTTCCTTGATTTTCACATTGGGAGTGATAATTTATGCTGATATGTTCATAGTGAAGCCACTTGGGTTACTCATTCAAGCCACAAATTTAATAGCGGTAGGCAACTTTAAGGTCAGATTGAAATTAAAGACGGGGGATGAGATTCAAAATCTTGGTGAAAATTTCAATCTGATGGCTGAAAAACTTGAAAGTTCACTTGACAAACTTAAGAAGATTGAAAGAGCGATTGAACAAAGTGGGGATGGTGTTCTTATAACCGATGTGACCGGAAAGATTGAGTATGTAAATTCTGCGCTTGAAAAGATGAGCGGATATAGCGCTGAGGAGTTAATTGGGCAGAGCCCGAGGTTATTTAAAAGTGGTTATCATTCCGTAGAGTTTTATGAGGAGTTTTGGAATGCTATTCTCTCTGGCAAAACATTTAGAGGCACTTTTGTGAACAGGCGTAAGGATGGGCGAATTTTTTATGCATTTGAAACGATCACACCAATTGTTGATGAATCTGGAAAAATAACTCACTTCATATCAACCATTAAAGACATAACAATTGGGCAATTAGAGAAGGAACTTATATTTCAAATTCTGACAAATCTTACGCAATTTTCATTTGAAGAGGCGCTTAAATTTATCGCTGAGAAATCAGCTAAGATTATAGAGGTTGACCGAATCAGCATATGGAAATTTTCCGGGGAGAGGAAACTTGAGTGCATTGAGGTATACGAGCTCAAAGAAGATAAACACCTTCCAAGTTCAATTTCACTTGAGGTTGATAAATATCCCGAATATTTCAAAGCTATAAGTGGTGAAATTTCAATATATACTTCTGATGTTGAATTTGACCCAAGATTTAAAGAGTTATGGTTTGATTACTGGAAACCGC
>NZ_FAOO01000005.1:0-4276 GCF_900070205.1 Candidatus Thermokryptus mobilis
TCAACCCTCACCGTAAGCTGATTCATTCTCTCTGCCAACTCACCCAACCTCTCCTCCGTCCTACGCTGCGCCTCTGTAAGACCTTTCAAGTTTTCAGATATATCTCTTACTATCTCTTTCAACTCGTTAAATCCACTTCTTTCTATCTCTTCCCACAAAGCCAAAAATACCTCACGAAGCTCGGGCTGAACCTTTTCAAGCATCCTTATGAAATTTGCACTAACAGGCATTTTAAAAGTAAAATTTAATTTCAATGCCAAATAAAATTTACTCAACCGTCACACTTTTTGCAAGGTTTCTCGGTTGGTCAACATCACATCCACGCTTTACAGCTATATGATACGCAAGGAGCTGCAATGGGATAACAGTCAAAATCGGCATCAACATCTCAATCGTCTGCGGTATCTGAATCACATAATCCGAAATTTTTACAACTTTCTCATCCGGCTCGGTTATAATTGATATTATCTTCCCACGCCTTGCTTTGACCTCCTCCATATTGCTTAAAACTTTCTCATATATGCTATCCCTCGGCGCTATAAAGACAACAGGCATATTCTCATCAATAAGCGCAATAGGACCGTGTTTCATCTCAGCAGCTGGATAACCCTCCGCATGAATGTATGAAATCTCCTTAAGTTTCAACGCACCTTCAAGCGCCACTGGATAATTATAACCACGACCAAGATACAGAAAATTCCTGTGGTCTTTAAACTTATCAGCTATCTCCTCAATAAAATTATTCAACTTCAAAATTTCTCTCACTTTCTCCGACAATTTCATAATCTCCTCTGCAATTTTTCTCCCTTGTTCAAGCGATATATTTCCGTTTCTCCTTCCAACAAGTAAAGTTATAAGCGCCAAAACAACAAGCTGACTTGTGAACGCCTTGGTAGATGCAACGCCAATTTCAGGTCCAGCGTGTATATAAACCCCGGCATCGCTTTCCCTTGCTATAGTTGAACCGACGACATTGACTATCCCAAGCGCTGTCGCACCCCTTTCTTTGACAAGCCTTAAAGCAGCAAGCGTATCCGCCGTTTCCCCACTCTGACTTATAAACCAAGCAACATCATCAGGATAAATCACAGGGTCGCGATACCTAAATTCAGATGCATATTCAACAACAACTGGAACTTTCGCCAATTGCTCAATCATATACTTACCAACTAAACCCGCATGCCAAGATGTCCCGCAAGCAGCGATTATAAACCTTCTCGCATTTAAAACCTTATCCATAACATCGCTCAACCCACCAAGCTTTGCATCCCCCTGTTCAATTAAGACCCTGCCCCTCATTGAATTCATTATTGACTCCGGCTGTTCAAAAATCTCCTTCAACATAAAATGAGGAAAACCGCCCTTCTCAATCTGTTCAAGTTCAAACTCAATCTTAAAAATCTCCTTATCAAGCTCCGAAACTGCAAACTTCCGGTGATCAACTTTCTTAACGCTGACATTATCCCTTGTTATCACAGCATATTCATCATCGTCAAGAAATATCACATTTCTCGTTATCCCAATTATAGCGGTCGCATCAGAAGCAGCTACATTTTCACCCTCCCCAACCCCAATCGCAATGGGACTCCCCCGCCTTGCAACTATTATCTTATCCGGCTCATAACTTGAAATGATCGCAAGCCCAAATGTCCCCTTAACTTCAAAAAACAAGTTCCTAACAGCAACCTCAACATCTCCATAAATCCTATAAAACTCCTCAAGAAGATGTGCTATAACCTCCGTATCCGTTTGACTCTTGAAAATATGTCCCTCTCTCTCCAACTTCGTCTTCAACGATTGATAATTCTCAACTATACCATTATGCACTACCGCTATATTCCCAGTGCAATCAATATGTGGATGAGCATTTATGTCATTTGGAATGCCATGCGTTGCCCAGCGTGTGTGAGCTATCCCGATATTTGAACTTGAACCCACCCCCACCAAAATTTTCTCAAGTTCTGTCACCTTCCCCGCCATCTTCAAAACCTCTATCTTATCATCCTTCCAAAACGCAACCCCAGCTGAATCATAACCTCTATACTCAAGACGCTTCAATCCATCAATTAAAATGTTAATGACATTTCTCTTCCCGATATAACCGACAATCCCACACATCTTTTTAACCCATTTTTGTTATAAATTTTCAAATTATACCACTTAACGATACCACTTATCAAAATTGAAGAAAAACCAAATTCTAAAGGAAAACTCTCGGTGACGCTCGCCAAGCTGATTTTTATAATTCCTGTAAGTTGAAAAATATAGCTCAAAATTTATGTTAAAATTTTTGCTGTAAAAATAAAACACATTCAACCCAAATCTATGTGTCGTCTCAACCACTCCATAAGGGAATTTCTCTTTGTAACCTTTTTCAACCGTCACCTCTGGAGCCATCCACGGCTCATCAAACGGCTTTTCTATCCCACCCTCACCACGCTCAACAAATTTATAATTCAAAGTCAAATTCAAACTATTTCTGTAACCACCACCTGGAAAAAGCCACTGCGAAATCCATAACTCAAAACTTTGAAAATTATTCCCAAGCCGATGACCTATCGGTCTCCTAAAGCGAAGATATTTCTGATAACCCCTATTATCAGCAACATTATAAGTCCTGTTCCTAACTTGTGTATATTCAATTTGAATTTGACTTCCAAAAACATTTAAAAATTTAAAAAGGTCAGCATACCTTAAACCAACTATAAAACCATATTCATTTGGCTCAAGGTCCCCCTTTGTTTGTCTACTCACCTGCCAATCATCAATGAGAAATTCCCCATAAAAATTTAAGTTTTTAACAGGATAAAAACTTAAATCAGCATAAACCATTCCATTCATCTCCTTTCCCCTCATTCGCCTGAAACTCGTAATAAAAAGCGAAGGGGTTTGATAAAGTTATATCAATTCCCTTATTTACTCCACCGTATAAAATCGTCTGAGCAAATCCAATGAAAAATTTATCCCACAAATTCAACTCAAACCTCCCCCCGTAAGATATCTATTTGCGCTCAGAGTCGTCTTACCGCTATCAGGCGAATAATTTCTATTTTCAAGTTGAGAGATAAAAAAGCTATATTTTAACCTTTTTGAGAAAAGGTCAATCTGAAGCACATCGTATGGAATTGCATAATCCGAGACCAAAAGATTCCCACCCCGACCATATCCCCACTTGATATAATCCCGACCGAGCTTTATTGAAACCGGCTCAAAATTTAACCTCAAATATCCCTGCTCCGTATAACCAGCAAAGAAACCGCGAAATCTATTCCCAGTATATGTCGTATCATCAAGAAGATTTTGATCGGCAAGCGAATTGTTGTAAAGTGTGAACTTATCACCAAAATAAAATGCAAACTTAGCTCTACCTCTAAACCTAAAAGTTCTACTTGAAAAATTGTCCCTTACTGCATATTCAGAAAGCATAAGACCAGCTTTGACAGAAAAATCATTTTTATCATTTGAAGTTAAAAACTTTATTTCATCTTGAAATTCATCCTCAAGCATTTTAAAAAGTTTCCTTTCAAATTCACCTGAAACTCCTTCATCTAAAATTTGTTTCACCACCTCAATCCTTGAATATGGCTTATATCCTTGTGGAAGCCCTCTGAAATAACCTCTAAGCTTAAGCTCCTCAACGAGTTTATAAATCCAATAATCAGTTGGAATTGTCTCCTGAAACTGAGCGAAAATTATTTCAACGGCAAAGACAAACAAAAGAAAAAATTTTTTCAACATAATCAAATTTTCTCATAATTTTCTTCTTTTCACTTTTTTACTCCCCTCTCCCCTTGCGGGAGAAGGAATCGTTAATTTTTTCACCACTCCCCTATCTAAAAGATTTAACATTCCCAATCTCACGCTCAATCTCCCTCATCACACCATCAATGTTTCTTAACACATCATTGCTCCAAAACCTTAACACCTTAAAACCCATATCCATCAACCTCCTATCCCTTTTAATATCATCCAAATCCCCAACATGTTGCCCAACCATCCAACTCAATAACTATACCCCTCTCATAACAAACAAAATCAACCATATAATCACCAATCGGCTCCTGTCGCCTAAATTTTACCCCTAACCCTTTATTCCTTAACCTCCCCCAAAGAACTCTCTCCGCCCTCGTCATATTTTTCCTCAACACCCTCGCTTGCTTAACATAAACCTTTGCCATGTTTCTTTACACATCTATTTTATGGAAAAGAGTCAAAGCAAGAAATTCCACTAAAATCTTTTCCCTCTATCTTCCCTTCTATCTCCCCTCTCCCCTTG